>JBCBOW010000262.1:0-3775 GCA_039821045.1 Pseudomonadota bacterium | reverse complement strand
CAAACGCTTCATGCTGCTTGCGGCTATGTTGATGATTGATCCGGCGATGGCGCGCCTGGTTCTTGGTCTCGGTTTGCCGGGCATTTTCATTCTGCTTGCCGAACTCGCCTTGTACTTCGCGCTGATAGCGTATGATCTGGCCAAACTTCGCCGCCCGCATTGGGCGAGCCTTGTGGGGTTATCGCTCTACGGCGCAGCGATGGCCTTCAAACTCAACATTGAGAACTTTGCATGGTGGCCGAGCTTTGTGCGCGCCCTCTTTGGGGTCGCGTGATGCGCTTTTGGCCGTATTCGGCGGCCTTTACCCTGCGCTCATTGCGCAGTGTTGGAGCGGGTCTTGCTCGCCAGGAAGCGCGCGACGGCATGTTTGATCGGAGCGGGCATATCGGCTAGCTGCTGATGCAAAGTTTTGTCCGTGGGATCGTCAGGCAAGGGGCTCAGACGCTTCATTCGCCAGTTCGCGAAATCCCGTGCTGCAATCTGCCTTTGGTGGACAATCTCGATTGAGTGGTGCCGCGGATCTCGGCTCAAGCGCTGCATCAGATTGGTGATGGCGCTTTCCGGCCCTTCGATCGCCTGAAAAAACATCCCGTCGGAATAGAGCAAAAAGCCGGTGAGTTCGTTGGCGGCGTTATTGCGTGCAGATTTTTCGACAATTTTGTAGACTTCGCCGTTCGGCATGTCGCCTTGGGCAACGCTTTTGTACATCAATTGGATCACAGAGGCCTCGCAATACGAGGCACTTAGACCAAATCGATTGAGAGAAGCTTACGTCCCAAGCTGCGGATTACCCGTTGCCAAACGGATCGGGGCGTTCATTTGAAGCGTTGCCAGCTTCTCAAAGCTCTCGGCGCGCGCCCTATTTGTCGACGCCTTTGATCTTCCCCCATTGGCGCGCGGCGGTGTAGCCAAGATAGCCGGTGCCAAACAGCGCATAGAGCGGCTCGGGCAGGGCGGCGAGGTAAGCGGTCATCCCCTCGCCAATGGCGCGGGCGGTGATCGGGTCAAACGCGGCGATCACCCCCATCGGCACAGCAAACAGGATCAGCGCATACATGACATAGAGAAAGCTTGGGCGCGCGCGGCTGGTCCATGGGTCCTGAGACTTCGCTTCGGCAACAATAGCTTCCAGCCGCGCCTCGATCAGCTGCATCTCCTGCGTGCCCTCCAGCTTGATCAGCTCCAGCTTGGCCTTCGCGCGGGCCTCTTTGTCCGGGATGATCTTGTCGATGATCGAGGTGATCGGGCCGATAAGCGTTTCGATAATGGCCATTGGGGGCGCGCTCCTGATTGCTGAGTCGCGCTTGGGAATATCCTATTTGGTGAGAGTAGGAAAATTCACTCTCCCATTAGGATGCGATTTCCGCGTCCACTTCTGCCAGAAGTCGCTCGGCGAGCGCGAGATGCGGGCGATCGAGCATCGCGCCATCAATCGCGATGGCGCCCGCACCCGGATTGTCAGCGAAGGCTTGCACCACCGCGCGGGCATGGGCGATTTCATCAGCGCTCGGCGTGAAGGCAGCGTTGATCGGCGCGATTTGCGCGGGGTGAATCGCGAGCATCCCGCGAAATCCGCCCGCGCGGCAACGCCTTGCGCGCTTTTCGAGCGCTTCAAGGTCGCGAAACTCGGGCTGCACTGTCTCAATCGGAGCAAGGCCAGCGTTGACCGCAGCGAGCAAGCACAAGCTGCGCGCCAGTTCATACACTTGCGTGTATTCGCCATCAGGACCACGTTGCTCGCGTGCGCCCAGCGCAGAAGAGAGGTCTTCCGCGCCCCAGCTTAGCCCCACCAGCCGCTCGCGCCCCGGATAATCGCCCGCATATTCTCGGGTGGTGTACATCGCAGCGGGCGTTTCAGTGATGAGCGCTGCAACTCGCGTGCTTCCGCGCGGCATGCCATGCGCGGTCTCGAGCGCTTCGAGATAATGGTGCAACTGGCTTACGTGGGCAGCGCCTTCGGCCTTGGGCAGAAGCACACCGCCGGGCTGATGCGGAACAATGGCGGCGAGATCAGCAAGGGCGTCGGCCCCGTCAAGCGGGTTGATGCGCACCCAGATGCGCCCGCGTGCCCCAACACCGCTCAAGGCTCCAGCCACCGCCTCGCGCGCCGCGGGACGGTTTTCTGGCGTCACCGAATCCTCCAGATCCAGCAGCGCAATGTCAGCGTCGCTCGCGATCGCCTTGGCCATCTTCTTCTCGCTATCGCCTGGGGCAAACAGCCAGCTGCGCATCTTTTGCGTCATAATCACTCCCTCAAACGGCTGAGGGGTAGGCGGGCTAGAACGAGCCTTCAATCTCGAAAGTAATGATGGTCCCGAATTCGCGATCCCGGTCTTCGATAAAGTCCACAATGCCCGCCGCGCGGTCGATGAAGACTGTGCGGTCAAACTGGTTCTGCCGGTTCGTTGGGTTTGCCACCGCCAATCGCAGGGTGACGCCGCGCACATCCTTGTTTTCAACAAACACGCTGGTGAAGCCGGGGAAGGGCTCGTTGCGCACAAAGATCTCGTCCAGCCGCACATTGTCGGCGCGGTCATCAAAGAAGAACCGCCCGCCAACAGCCCAGCTTGTGCCTGGAAAATCGTGGCGCAGATCGGTTTCGATGCTGATCGTCTGGTTGCCGGACAATTCGCGCGGTGTGCCCAGCAGCGGGTCGAGCACTTCGCTGCCGCTGGCAGAAAGGCTGAGGTCGAGCCGTGTGCCCTTCCAGCCGATCCCCTCGGAAAGCAGCGTCAGATCGGTCTCGATCCCATACAGCGTTGCCGAAGGCAGGTTGCCCGGCGCCTGGCCGCCGCCAGCGATCGGGATCTGGTCAACGATGTCGGTGATGTCCTCGTAAAAGGGGCGCAGGTTCAGCGTGCCGAGCGCGCCAAGCCCGATATTGGCCTCCACCTCAACCCGCCAGCTTTGCTGCGGGACCAGATCGGCATTGGTCACGTTCTCGCGGTCCTGGTTGAGATCAACTGTCGCGATGAAATCGAAGAAGTTGAGCTGCCCGACCAGCCGCTCCAGCCGTGCCGCGATATTCACGCTGTTGGCTGCTTTCCAATCGAGCGCGACAAAGCCCTTGGGCCGATAGAAGGTGCGCGTTTGCCCCAATTCTCCGCTTTGGCTGATGCGTGAATATTCGCCCGCGAGGCTGAGCTGGAATTGTAGGTTTGATGCGAGGCCGCGGCTGTAGGTTGCCTGCACTTCAGCGCGGTCTTCATCCACGCGCGCGGTTGCGCCATCAAACTCGATCGGCACGAATTCGCCGTCCGCGTCCAGCTCTTTCAAAGTGCTGTTGATATCGAGAAAGTTGCGCACCCCTTCGCCCGCGATCAGCAGGTCGCCGCCAAACGC
Source organism: Pseudomonadota bacterium (assembly GCA_039821045.1). Lineage (GTDB taxonomy): Bacteria > Pseudomonadota > Alphaproteobacteria > Sphingomonadales > Sphingomonadaceae > Erythrobacter. The sequence continues at coordinate 433 of JBCBOW010000262.1, read as the reverse complement.
GGGAAAGCTGTATTCCGCGCGCGCGATCGTCTCGCCCTCATCGGCGTCTCGGGTAAAGCGCGAGCCTTGCGCCGGGCTGCCATCAGCAAAAGTCGTGATCGAGGTGGAGAAGGTGGGGCTGTCTTCAAACCGGTGATAGCCGATCAGCTTCAATTTGCCGGGCCCAAAGCCGAACTGGTAATCCGCGCCCACTTCAAAATTGAACTCATCTTCGCCGGTGGTGAATTCGCGCACGCGGTCGACCGGGTCGATAGAGCCAGAGCGCTCGGAGATTTCATCCTCGCGGCGGATAAAGCCGTTCACTTCGCCGGTCAGGTTGAGCACGTTGCCGTTATCGGCGACGCGTGTGAAGGAGCCTGAAAGGCCAAAGCGATCGCTGTCGTCGGTGCGGATTTCCTCGCGTGTGTCGATCAGTGCGCCCGCGCCATCAAAC
>JBCBOW010000261.1:0-3778 GCA_039821045.1 Pseudomonadota bacterium | reverse complement strand
CGCTCGTGATGGCGGATCACTTCATCGATGATGAAGCGCAGAAACTTCTCGCTGAATTCAGGGTCGAGATCGGCATCTTCCGACAGCGCGCGCAGGCGCTCTATTTGACGCCTTTCGCGCCCGGGATCCGCAGGCGGGAGCGTGACCTTTGCTTTGTATTCGCCCACCGCCTTTGTGATCCGAAAGCGCTCTGCCAGCATGTGAATCAGCGCAGCATCGATATTGTCGATGCTCTTGCGATAGCCCGCGAGCACCGGATCTGCGCTTGGCTCCGCGACATTACGGGTGGTTTCAAGGGCTTGCTCTGGTTTGCCGGAGGCGCCGGGGCTTTGCGTTTTATGCGACATCTCGCACCAATTACGCAGCAATTGAAGGCTTGCCAAGCGCTGGACACTCGCTCAAAGCAACCGGGATGACAGCAGATGTCGTGCCTTTGCCGCGAAAACGCGCTTCGCTTGAGCCGATGCTGTCTTTGACGGCGACCGGCATGAATTCGGTCAATGCGGTTATCCTTGAGCGGATGCAAAGCGAAATCCCGCTGATACCCCGGCTGGCCGGACATCTAATATCTGGTGGTGGCAAGCGCCTTCGCCCGATGTTGACGCTCGCTGGCGCAGAGCTGGTCGGATACCAAGGGACCCGCCATCACAAGCTCGCAGCGGCAGTTGAGTTCATTCACACAGCGACCTTGCTGCACGATGATGTTGTCGATGGCAGCGAGCTTCGGCGGGGGAAGGCTGCGGCCAATATCATCTTCGGCAATCCGGCGACGGTGTTGGTGGGAGACTTCCTTTTCAGCCGATCGTTTGAGCTGATGACCGAAGATGGCTCCTTGCGCGTGCTCAGCATTCTGAGCCACGCCAGCGCGGTGATTGCCGAAGGCGAAGTCTCGCAGCTGACCGCGCAGCGTCAGATTGAAACCAGCGAAGAGCGTTATCTGCATATCATTGGCGCTAAGACCGCCGCGCTTTTTGCAGCGGCGAGCCAGATCAGCGCGGTCGTCGCTGAATGCAGCGAAGAGCAGGAGCGCGCGCTTGAGGATTACGGGCGCAATCTGGGCGTTGCTTTCCAGTTGGTTGACGACGCGATCGATTACGACTCCGACGCGGCCGAAATGGGCAAGGATCAGGGCGATGATTTTCGCGAGGGCAAAATGACGCTGCCCGTTATCCTGGCGCATGCGCGCGGCAGCGAGGAAGAGCGGCGCTTCTGGAAAGATGCGATTTCCGGCCATCGCACCTCGGATGAGGACTTGGCACACGCTATCGCGCTGATCGACAAGCACAACGCCGTCGCCGACACGCGCGAAAAGGCGCGCCACTTTGCCCAACGCGCGATCGATGCGATCTCGATCTTCCCCGAAAGCAAGGCGCGCGCGGCGATGTCGGAAGCGGCCCAATTCGCAGTCGCGCGCGGATACTGATCGCGCTAGCGCTTTGGGCGTGAGCCCTGATCTTCCTATCCAAGCTGTCTTGCCGGCCCTGTGCGAGGCGATGGCGCGCGCGGGCGCAGCGGTTCTGATTGCGCCGCCGGGCGCGGGTAAGACCACTGCGGTTGCCCCTGCGCTTTTGAGCGAAGAATGGTGCAAGGGCGAGATCATCCTAACATCGCCGCGCCGGGTCGCTGCGCGCGCTGCAGCAGAGCGCATGGCGCAGCTGCTGGGCGAAAAGGCGGGCGAGACGGTAGGCTATCAGACCCGGATGGACACCAAGATCTCCGCCAAGACCCGCATCCGCGTTGTAACCGAAGCCATACTCGTCAACCAGCTGGTCGATAATCCCGAGCTTCCCGGTGTCAGTGCGCTGCTCTTTGATGAAGCTCATGAACGCCATCTCGACAGCGATCTGGGCCTGGCGCTCGCGCTCGAGACGCGCGGCGTGCTGCGCGAAGACTTGCGCTTGCTGGTGATGTCGGCAACGATCGATGGCGCCCGGTTTGCTCGCCTTCTTGGCGATAATGCGCCCATTGTCGAGAGCGAAGGGCGCAGCTTTCCGCTGCAAATCAAGTGGCTTGGAGGTGATGCAGCAAGCCCTGTCGAGGATAGAGTGGCAGCCGGCGTGATGACCGCCTGGCGCGAAGAGCAGGATGATATCCTGGCCTTTTTGCCGGGTGTACGCGAGATCGAACGGACCCGCGAAAGGCTTACCCAGCGGCTGCCTGATACGCCGGTCTTGCCGCTTCATGGTCAAATCGATCCCGCCGGTCAGCGCGCTGCGATCCGCCGCGATCCTGAAGGCCGGCGCCGGATAATCCTTGCCAGCGCGATCGCGGAGACCTCGCTCACGCTTGATGGTGTTTCAGTCGTAGTCGATAGCGGCCTTGCGCGCTTGGCGGAATATGATCGAGCGGCGGGCACCACGCGGCTGGTGACCAGGGCGGCAAGCCAGGCTGCTGCGACCCAGCGAGCAGGGCGTGCTGCGCGGCAGGGTCCGGGGGTCGCTTACAGGTTGTGGGAGGAAGGCGGGCATGCAGGGCGCCCCGAGTTTGCGCCTCCCGAGATTGAGACAGCGGATTTGACCGATCTCCTCTTGCGTCTTGCGCGCTGGGGATCGAGTGACCCTGCGCAATTGGCCTGGCTCGATGCGCCGCCGCCCGCGTCCGTATCGGCAGCGCGAGAAGCGCTTGAGGTTCTGGGTGCGCTGGATGCTCAGGGCCGGATTACCCCATGGGGGGAGGGGATCGCAGCCATGCCCATGGCACCGTCTGAAGCGGCGGCTTTGATGCATGGAGCAAGAGGCGGACTGGCCACGCAGACGGCGGAGCTCATCATGTTGCTGCAAGAGCGCGGGCTGGGCGGTCGAAGCGAAGACCTTGCGCAGCGCCAAAGCGCGTGGCGCACGGATCGCTCTAAACGGGCCGAGAGCGCCCGCCGCATTGCCAATGGATGGGCGAAAAAGGCTGCGGCGGCGCTTCCCGACGGACCAAACCACCCAACGCCTGACAGCGCCGCACAAGCACTCGCGCTCGCCCGCTCAAGCTTCGTCGCGCGGCGCCGCGATCGCAGCGGGGAGCACTGGCTAAGCGCGGGAGGGCGCGGATACAGGCTCGATCCTGCGTCTCCTCTCGCGGGATCAGAATGGATCGTGATCGGCGATGCGCAAGGTATCGCAAAGGCGGCGCGGATCACGGCGGGCATCGCCCTGCTGCCGCATGAGATTGAAACACTTTTTGAAGCTGAACTCGAAGAGCGCTCTATAGTGCGTTGGAATACAGAGAAAAAGCGCGTCGAGTGTCGCCGAGAAAAGCGGCTTGGAGCGATCGTTTTGTCGAGCGGGCCTGATGCTGAGCCTGAGCCTCAAGCGATTGTGGATATCCTTGTTGATAGAGCTCTGGAGAAACTGGGGGAAATCCTCCCACCCGGCTTTTTGGCTCGGGCGACATTCGCAGGGGTGGATGCGCTTTCCCTTGAGGCCTTGAGGCATAATGCAGACCAATGGCTTGCTCCGCTGCTCGACCAACGCCGCGACCTTGAATTGCCACCTGCGCGCTTTGCCGATGCAGCGCTCGCGGGATGCGGGCACTGGACCGCGCGTCAAACGCTCGAAGCAAAGGCTCCAACGCATTTCACCTCGCCCGCTGGCACGCGGCACTCGATTGACTATGCGGGCGATGACGCACCCAGCGTTGAAGTCCGCGTGCAAGCGCTGTTTGGGCTCGATGTCCAGCCGCTGATTGGTGCAGGGTCGGCGGCCACTCCTCTGCTCCTTAAACTCACCAGTCCCGCAGGCCGTCCAATTCAGTCTACGCGCGATCTGCCCGGTTTCTGGCGCGGCAGTTG
>JBCBOW010000260.1:0-3781 GCA_039821045.1 Pseudomonadota bacterium | reverse complement strand
AAAAGCTCCTCTTCGTAATCGGTAAGGATGCTTCCCTCGGCCTCGATCTCCGGATCGTCTGTTTCGCCAAGTAAATAGTCACTGGTTGTGCGCAGCTCGCGCGCGATGCGATGAAGATGGGCAGAGCTATTGGCCTCCCCTCGCACCAATTTACCGATAGTCTGAGGAGTGAGCTTCAGACGACGCGCAAGCGAGGATTGCGTGTGATTTTGCTCCTTCATCCGGCTCTTAAGGCGATCGCTGCGTAGCACTGCGCCATATTGCAACCTTGGTTGCAAACAGGAATGATATTTTGGTTGTTTACAGGCTGCAACCAAAGTTGTAGGTCGTGCGCATGACTTCCTGCACACCTTATGAAGCCCTGGAGCAGTGCGTCGAGATAGCTGGCTCGCAGTCCGCAATGGCTCGTGACCTCAGCTTGTCCTCGACCGCTGTCTGGAAGATGATCAATCGAGCGAAGCGCATGTCAGCGCACTGCGTTCTCGACGCTGAGCGTCTCTATGGCGTTTCGCGGCACAATCTCCGGCCAGACCTGTATCCCCGCGAGGTGGCAGCATGAGCGCGCCGCTGGTTGATGACGGTTTCGCCGATCGGGACGTTGTGAGCGCTTTGGTGCGCCGGTTGCGCGCCCGCTCGGCCACGCGTCAGCTGCGCGCTTCAGCGCACGCATTGCTCGATATCCTCCAAGAGCCTTGTGAGGTGATGAGCGGCGAGCGGGCGTCCCTTGTTGAGCAAGCTGTCCGCTTGGCCCGAGGCGACGAAGTGGGAGGTCAGTCCAGCTTCCGGGTCCGATTGAGCGAGAGCGACGCCGAGCGAGAGCGTGAGCTGCTGGATGGCATAGAGGCGTTCATTCAGCTGCTCGATCATCTTGAGATCAGTTTTCGTCACGGCTTGTTCTCCGGTGCAGTGTGCGCCGAGGATATGGGCCTTTGCGATTGCGGTCAGTCTCTATGTCGCGAGGGCAAATAGACATGGGCGCATTCAGCGATTTTGGACGCCCGCCCTTCGCGAAAACGATGGATGTGCGCTGTCTCGAGCCAGCAGACGTGTTCGTGCCTGAGCGGACCGGCTTTTTCCACGAAGACAAGGCGGTGGCGCTCGGGCGCTTGATGGCCGTCGATGGCCAGCGCGATCCGATCAAGGTGGCGCCGCGCAAAGGCAAGCAACCCTGGAAGCTTGTGGCCGGGCTTCACCGGCTGCGTGGAGCCGCGCTTGAAGGGCTCAAGGTCTATGCGATCGAAGTGGGCGGCGATGATGCCAATCACGCTGAGCTGGAAGCGAGCGAGAACCTGCATCGCCGCATTCCGGGGCCGATTGAGCGGGCCAAGTTTGTGGCGGCGTTGGCTGATGCAGCGCGGGCGCGGATCGCGGGCGACCATGGTGATCTGTCCGATCAAGAGCTTGGACTGAAAGCGCGCTGGGACCGCGTGAAACGTGGCGAAGATCGTGTTCAGGATGCTTTGGAGGCCGACACCGCCGATAGTCTGGACAACTTGTCCACACTATACACTTGGAAGGCGAGCGTAGCTGATGCGCTAGGCATGAGCGCCAAAGAAGTGCAGCGCTCAATGGCGCTTTATCGGCTGTTAATCGAGCCCTTTCCTGAGCTTGCTGAGCCGCTCAGCCGCCATCCCATTGTTGGCGAGAATGCGAGCCAGCTGAAGCTCATCACCGGCGTTGCCGATGAAGCCAATCGGCGCGCGGTTATCGAAGCGCTGCTGGCTGATCCTGAGCTGGATGCGGCATCAGCGCGCATCGCAATCGGGCTGGACGCTGCGCCTGCCAAAGCGACCGCGCCTCACCAAAAGCATTTTGACGCGATCGAGGGCGCCTGGGCGCGGCTCAAGCTCGCGAAACGCCGCGAATTCGTCTCGCGCATCCCGGCGATGCTGACGCCTGAGATGAAGCGGAACCTGCGCGATCTGCTGGATGAGGAGCTGGGCGATGTTTGATCGAGAGAAGCTCGAAATCTGGTTTTGGCGGGTGGTGATCGGCGTCTTTGTGATTGGCTGGTTCATCGTCGCGGGCTTTGCGCTTTACGATGAGCTTGTGTCGCAGGGGATCGTGCGATGAGTTCCCGGTATCCGAGCGAAGCGGCGATCGAAGCCGAGATGGCGGTGACTGGCCTGCAGCGCATGCAAGCGATCCGCCGCATTCAGCAGCGCCAAGCGCTCAAGCGAGAGAAGCGCAAGCCGATTGCGCCGAGCCGAGGCAAGGTTTGCTCAAGGGCCCCGGATGGCACGCCGCTGTATTTCGTTTGGCCTTCGGAGATCGAGCGATGAGCGGTTTCACCAGCCTCGAAGCGCAGGTGCTCGCGCTCTCAGATGCCGGGATGCACCCGGCCAAGATTGCGCGAAAGCTTCAGTGTTCGCTGAACACGAGCCAGAGTATCGTTTGGCGTTACGCGGTGACCTTCGATGAAGAGCGCAGGCTTGATGAAAACGTGCGCGAAGGCACACGCGCACTCGGCATAGCTGTGATGCGCGCTGGCGGGCACTGCCGCGTCAAATCTCAGGCGCTGCGTGAGCCGAGTTCGTTTGAAGCCAATGTGCGCGAGCTCAAATCGCTCGGCTTGTCCGTGAAGGCAATTGCGCGAGAGCTGGATAGCCCGCTTGAGGCGGTGAAAGCTGCGCTCTTGCTGACAGGTGGGGACGCATGATGCCCCGCCGCGATGCCGAGTATTACCGCTTTCACGGACGGTGCCTTGCGAAAGCGAGAGAGCTTGGCGTCACGCCAGCTGAGGCGCGAATTCATGTGAAACTCGATGATTTGCGCGAGCGGTCGCGGGCGCGGCAGCGTCGGCGCAGCGATCGCGGGCCGGTGCGCGCGAGCGATAGTGATCAGGGGCTGCGCGAGACGCGCGATGAGCCCTGGATGATGAGGGATTGAGATGGTCGCGTATTCCTTCGCACCACAATTCGTTCCGGCAGTCGAGAGCTTGGTCAAGCGCCAGACCGTACGAGGGCATCGAAAACGCCACGCACGCCCATCCGAGCCCGTCCAGCTCTACACTGCCATGCGAACCCGCCAATGCCGCAAGCTGGTCGATCCCGATCCGCTCTGCATAGCCATCGACACAATCGCGATCAGCGTTGCCCAAACCGATGCCCGCTTGATCCGCTCAATTGTCTTGAATGAGCGGCTCCTGACTGATGACGAGATTGAGCTTTTCGCCATCGCAGATGGGTTCGGCGCGCCCACGCCAGACGGCTTAGCTCGTCAAAGAATGGGGCAGTTTTGGGTCAAAGCCCACGCCGATCGGCGCCGAGAATTTCGGTTCGATGGCGTCGTCGTCCGTTGGGAGCCCGCATGACTGAGCTGTTTGTCACGCCTCATGCCATCGCGCGCTATCGCGAGCGGGTTGAAGATGTTGCACCGATTGAGGTGCATCGTCGGCTCAACACTGAGGCGTTCCAGGCGGCCGTTCGCTTTGGCTGCACGTTCGTGAAGCTTGGAGGCGGGCAGCGGGCGGTGATCTGCGAAGGGAGCGTCGTCACCGTCCTGCCTGCTGATGTGGAGCCTAGGTATCTGCATCCCGCGCGCGATCGGCTCTATGATCGTGGAGGTGCGGATGCCTAAAGCGCCTTCCAACACAGCTCAGCTCGGCTTTGATTTTGAAGCGCTCACCGTTCCTGAGGGCGAGGCATCGCTCGCCGGCTTCGAGAAGCGCACCGCTGTGTTTGTTGGCGAGATGCTTAATAGCGACGGGCGCACACGCTATGAGATTGCTGCAGGCGTGAGCGAACTGCTGGGCGATGATGTCTCCAAAGCGATGCTCGAT
>JBCBOW010000259.1:0-3788 GCA_039821045.1 Pseudomonadota bacterium | reverse complement strand
CGCCATAGGTTGGAACATTCGTTTCCGCACCGCTCGCCAGGATCGAGCCCTTGGTCGCATCGCGCACCCCCTCGCCCAGCGCCTCGCCTTCCGCGCGCGCCTCGCTCGAAGTCATCTGCGCATGGGCAAGCTGGCCACCCATGCCGAGGGCAGCACAGACCAAGACTAGGCGCAGAGCTTTCATCGCGCATTTCGCATGTTAGAGAGGGCGAGCCGCGAGACCGGCGCGCCGGGGCCATTGGCATCGGCAAAGGTCTCGAGCACATATTGAACGCTCACATTGCCCGCGATCCGGTCATGCGGGGGCGGCGCGGTTACGCAGTCCAATTGGTCGCACGGCTCGAAATCACTCGAGAGCGCGACATAGGTTGGCACCCGGTCAACCGCAAAGGACCGGAACAGACGCGGATCGATCGCAACATTGCTTGCGCCGGCTTGGTCGACGACATTGCGGATGCCAGTGATGAAGTCCTGTGGGTTGCCTGCTGCAAAGCCCCGGAAGACCACCAGGCCCCCCGCTCTGGTCGTATCCGCGATCATCGCTGACAGCGCCTCTTCGGGCATTGAGAGGCTGGCAAAAGCGATAAACAGCGGCGCGCCCTTGGGGCTAGCCATCCCGCTCTTGGCACCCGCGACCATCTGGTCGAAATCCACCGGGCCTCCTCCGCCCGCAATTTCGGAGACGTCCAGATTGTCGATTTGAGCATAGCCCTGTTCGACCACCGCTTGGGCTTCCTCGCGGTGCGTCTCGCTTTCGGTGGTCGCGTAATCGAACAGCGCCTGCGCATCTTCGCGAAACTCGTCCGCGCGCTCTTCGATGGCCTGGGGATCGAAGCCATCGATGCTCTGCGCGAGAACCGCGGATACACCTCCGATGGCAGCGAGCGTTGCGATGCCGAATGCTAGTTTCTTCTTCATTGTCGCCCTCTCCTCACAACACGCAGCAATTGCGTTTGCGCCACAGCAGAAAGCCGACATCTTCGCCTTTGACCGGATAGACCTGGCCTGATTTGGGAAGGATTGTGGTGGCGCCGATCGGCGAGCAGGCTTCGCGGCCCGAGACCATGGGCGTCGGATTGACCTGCTGGAGCCGGTATTGGCTCTTCTTGAGGATCGGCATGATGTATTTCGAGCACAAAGCCTTGGGTCCGCTCGTGCCCCATGCGAGCCCCTGGCGGTGCATCTTGTAGACCATGCGTTCGGCCGCAAGACGCGAGGATTGCTTGATGCCGATATTGGCGCCGATATTGCCGTTCATCGGATACATCGGCCCCTGGCAACCCGAGCACCAGAAGAGCTCATCGATCGGCAGCTTGGCGGATGCCGCGATGCAATCGGCCGAACAGGCGGTCTGGGCAATCGGCGAGGTGAACAGAGCGGCTTCGGGATTGAGGAGCGTTGTGAGCTCATCGTCCTGCCACAGCGGATCGATCTCGCTCATATAAGCAACATCAAACGAGCTCGCTTCCAGACAAAGGAAGTCGGTGACGACTTCGAGCCAGTAGAGCAGCGGGTAGATGTAATAGTGAACGTGGTACTTGGCGGTCATCTGCGACTGGCCGCCGATCTGCGAAGCGTTCGAAGCATAGCCGTTGCCGATCGAAAAACCCGGATCGAGCTTCATCCCACCAAGATTGGGAAAGCACCACGGCTTGGTCGAGACATCGATGAGACGCACCGGTTCCCAAAACCCCATGGCGAGCCCGATGCGCGGCACCGGCGTGCCGCAAGCGCAGATAGGCAGATCAGGGTTCTTGGTGTCGGCGCGCGAAGACGGCCAGATTTTCAAGGACCCGAGCGACAAGGGGAACATGCAGCCCCAACACACATCGGTGATCGGATTGACGAAGCTGCCCGAACAGCGGCCGGGACCGGTCGGTAGGTCCGCGGAGGCAGGGGCAGAAAACATGAGCGCCAAGAGCGCGGCAAATGGTGCCAGCAGCTTACGCCACATCATCATTCTCCCGAAACAGCCAGGAATCATCGGCTTGCGTTTTCGCTCGAACCCAGAGCCAGCCCTGGACAGCGACGAAGGTGGCCAGCGCTACAAGGAGCGGCAGGGCGAGCGAACCGATCGCTGCGCGTAGCGCGCTGAAGAACAGCACCATTGCAGCGAGACACACGCATCCTGCGATCACGCAGAAACGCGCGGCGCGTAATTCCTGCGTCTCAGGTGCGGCCAGGGGCGCCGGGATCAGGCCTGTAAAGCGGCTCATGTCCCTCCCCCTTTCCGCGCAATCGCTTGTTCGGTGACCAACAAGACCTCGCCGTGCTGTTCGACGCGCGCCGGCGTGCGCGTAATGCCGAAATGCCCCGTGAGCTTGCCGTCTTGATCGAAATAGAATCGGCGCTGATGCACTTTCATGAGCTCGAAGGGCGAGCCATCGACGAAGATGATCTTGGCTTGGCTCCCCTGATCCAGCGCCCATTCGATCTGGTCTTCATCATCGCCATCGACAAAGACGAGCGACTTGCTGAGCCCTGAAAGCCCGAGCGGGTTTACGCGCTGACCGGCAGCGGCGATGAGATTGCCTTTGTGATCGCGGATATCGTTTTCGACCACGATCGAGGGATCGAACTCCCAGCTGCGGGTCTCTTCAGCGCGCGTGATCCCAGCAACCGGGACCGGACGCATGACGCGCTGCTTTACCCGCTCGGCAAAGCGCTGGGTCAATTCGTCGAGCTTGCCGGTCGCTTGCGCATGGTCGAGGCGGGCCTTGATCACCGAGAGGAGATCGGGCTCGATCACCGGCCATGTCTCGCCCATCTGACCATGGTCGACAGCCTGCGAGACCGTCTTGGGAGTCGCGCTCGCAGATGCGCCGAGCGCGAGACAGATGACAAGGGCGAGTCGCATCTTCACAGGATCGCCTCCCCGGTCCCGATCAGGCGATCGCGGCAGACAAAACCGATATGCGCGTAGCGGCTGTCGATCCCGTGTTTATGAGGCGTTGCTGCGAAAACGCAGCCCTCCGGAACCACGCCAAGCGGGCCCTCAGTAAGCGGATCGCCGCGCCTCGTCAGCGGCTTCAAGGATGCGATGATCGCGCCGTTGACGCGCACCTCATTGCCATCGCGCGTGATGACATCGCCCGGCAGACCGAACGCGATCTTGGCGAAGGCCTGCGGGCTCTCGCCAAAATATTTGCGCGTCACGGGATCATGGCCGGGATGGAAGATGACGTACTCGCCGCGTGCCGGAAACCGCCCGCTGGTTACCAGGAACGCCCAATTGGGAAGCGAGTCGCTCGCGTTGATCATCAGCGCGTGCGTCTTGCTCCATTTGTCGAGCGCGTTCACCGCTGCGACGACCCCGCACAGCGCCGCGATCGCAAGCAGCTTGCCCTTCAAGGAAAGGCGCTTGGAGCTCTTACTGGCCATCGCTCGCGCCTCCTGTGCCTGAGGCACCGTTGGAGGCCATAAAGGCCTGCATTTCGTCCTGGACCCGCGCGCCTTGCGCTTGGGCTGCGCCCGATGCGCCTCCCGCCACTTGCGGGCGCGGAACCTTGGCGTAGACGGCGGCCTTGATCTGTTCGGTTACATCGGGAACATCGCCCCCGATCACCGCTTCGTGGACCAGGACGACGGTGCCGCTCTTCGAGAGCCCTGCGACGGTCTGATCGAGCGTGGCCATGAATTGAGCCGTCTGCTGTGCGGCAGTCTGTTCGTCGGCGTTTGAGCGGGCCTGGGCCTGCAGATATTCGCTGATGATCCCTTGGAGCTGGAGCTGGACGATTTGCGGCTCACTGTCCTCTTCGCCGATCACGCTCTTGGTCACCCAGGCGCCC
>JBCBOW010000258.1:0-3793 GCA_039821045.1 Pseudomonadota bacterium | reverse complement strand
GAACACATGCCATATTCGTGAGAAGGCAGCCGAAAAAGTCTATTCCGATATCGGCCGGCTCAAGAAGGCAGATGGCACCAAGCCGATGATCGCCGTCGCCGGGTGCGTGGCGCAGGCTGAGGGCGAAGAGATCATGGAGCGCGCGCCAGCGGTCTCCATGGTGGTCGGCCCGCAGGCCTATCACCGGCTGCCTGATATGTTGGAAAAAGCGGTGATGGGTGAGCGCGCGAGCGACACCGACATGCCTGCCATCGCGAAATTCGAAGCTTTGCCCAAACGCAAACGGCGCTCCCCGACAGCGTTTCTGACGGTGCAGGAAGGGTGCGACAAGTTTTGCACCTATTGTGTTGTGCCTTACACGCGCGGCGCTGAAATTTCGCGACCTTACAGCGATTTGCTGGACGAAGCTCGCAAACTGATTGAAGCCGGGGCGCGTGAGATCACGCTGCTGGGTCAAAATGTAAACGCCTGGACCGGTGAGGATGATGCGGGGCGCAAAGTCGGCCTTGCCGGGCTCATTCGCGCGCTTGCCAAACTCGATGGGCTTGAGCGCATTCGCTACACCACCAGCCATCCCAACGACATGGAGCCCGATCTTATCGCTGCACATGGCGAGGTCGAAAAGCTCATGCCCTATCTTCACCTGCCAGTGCAGTCCGGAAACAACCGGGTGCTCAAAGCGATGAACCGCGCGCACAGTGCGGAAAGCTATCTCAAGCTGCTGGAGCAGTTCCGCAATGCGCGGCCTGACATTGCGCTGAGCGGCGACTTTATCGTGGGCTTCCCCGGTGAAACCGAGGCTGAATTTGAAGACACGCTGAGCTTGGTGGACGAAGTCCGCTATTCCCAAGCGTTCAGCTTTAAGTATTCGCCGCGCCCAGGCACGCCAGCGGCCACAATGGAAGGCCAGATCGCGCGCGAGATCATGGATGATCGTCTGCAACGTCTGCAGGCAAGGCTCAATCGCGATCAGATGGCGTTCAACCAAGCGAGCGTGGGACGCACATGCAATGTTCTCGTAGAGCGCAAGGGCAAGCATCCCGGACAATGGCTGGGCAAATCGCCATGGCTTCAAAGCGTGTGGTTTGAAGGCGAAGCAGCCATCGGCGATCTGGTCTCGGTGGACCTCGTTGAAGCCGGGCCCAACTCGATGCGCGGAGCTCTCAGAGCATCTGTCTAGGCCGACCATCGCGCGCCGGGCTGTGTGCAGCATCGTGACAGCGCGATGACTTTCCACGACGGTGCGCACCTGCGTGACTTGCTTTGTGATGCCGCCCGCCTAGGCTGATGCTCGACCCTGCAGAGGTAGAGCTGAAAGGAACCCATGGGCCGTCGACCGACCAGCAAGATTGATCCGGCTGTATTGCCGGGCGCTATTCACAGCGATGAAAGCTCAAGCCCGCAAGTGAAGCGAGCAAAGGCCGACATCACCTTCGAAAACCAGTCTTTGCTTGGTGCGCTGTTCGGCGAGTTTGACGCAAATCTGGTGCAGGTCGAAAATCGCCTGGGCGTCTTTATCCATGCGCGTGGGGACAAGATTGTCATCGAAGGCGCAGAAGACGCTGTGGCGCGGGCGCGCGACACGCTGACGACGATGTATGATCGGCTCGCTATGGGTCAGGATCTTGATGCCGGTGCGATCGAATCCCTGATCGCGATGTCGAACGAACCGACGCTTGAGGGCATCATCAGCGGCGAGAAAAACGAGCCGCCGATCATGATCCGCACCCGGCGCAAGACGATCGTCCCGCGCTCGGCCACGCAGATCACATATATGCGCTCTCTGGCGCGCGATGACATCATCTTTGCGCTTGGTCCTGCGGGGACCGGCAAGACCTATCTGGCGGTGGCGCAGGCCGTGTCGCAGCTCATGGCTGGCAGTGTGCAACGCCTTATTCTTTCGCGTCCGGCGGTAGAAGCGGGCGAAAAGCTTGGCTTTCTTCCCGGCGATATGAAGGACAAGGTCGACCCTTATCTGCGCCCGCTCTACGATGCGCTTTATGATTGCATGCCGCCTGAGCAGGTCGAGCGCCGCATTGCGTCTGGCGAGATCGAGATCGCCCCCATCGCCTTTATGCGCGGGCGCACGCTGGCAGACGCGTTCGTCATCCTCGATGAAGCGCAGAATACCACCAAGGAGCAGATGAAGATGTTCCTCACCCGATTTGGCCAAAACAGCCGGATGGTGGTGTGCGGAGACCCGCGTCAGGTCGATATCCCGGGCGGCGACCGGATGAGCGGCTTGGCCGATGCGGTTGACAAGCTTGAAGGCGTCGACGGCTTCGGTACAATTCGCTTCACCGCCGCCGATGTGGTGCGCCACCCGATCGTTGGGCGCATTGTCGAAGCCTATGAGGGCGAGGCGTAGGAGCCAATTTCGCGCCTTAGAGACGATTAACCTCATCGCCAAAACCGGACGAAGCCATGGCCGGTGGTGCGCTGCAGCCAACCTCATCCAATTCGACTGGCGGGGCGAATGCTGGTCGAACTCATCAGTGTCTTTGGCGCACGCGGCCACAGCGATCGCCACCAGTGCCCCCCTGGCCGCTTCGCCATTTTGCTCCGTCACTGTCCAGCTGTGTGGTCGCGCGCGCCTTACCACTCACTGACATGTTACCAAATGTATCGTTCATGTGCTGCAGTGCACCTAAGGTGCCAGTAACAGGGCGCTCCAAGGGCGATTCGATGAGCGGCCTTTTCAATCGAGGTATCAGCGCGACACGTTTAGCAAACAGGGGTAGTTATGCAGGACACCGCTCAGCCAAATTCTCAAACCGGTCAAGCCGCATCAGAGCAAGGGCCGCTGCCTAGTGACACGGGCGTTCAGGCGGCCTCCCCGGCACCGAATATTGAAACCTCGCGCTACATTGCGCGCATGCTCGATATGTCGATCCCTGTCCCGGGCACGAAGTTTCATCTTGGCGCTGATTCAATTGTTGGTCTGGTCCCAGTTCTTGGCGACGTGGTAACCGGGGCTGCGGGCTGCGTGATCCTTGCAGAAGCAGCCCGCCACAAGGTTCCGCCTGAGATCATGGGCAAGATGGTCGTCAATCTGGGCGTTGACGTCGCTGGCGGCGCGATAATGCCTGGCATTGGAGACCTCTTCGACGTCTTCTGGAAGGCGAACAAGATGAACCTCACTTTGATGGAGGATCATCTTGGTCTTGAGCGCACCTTCAAGAAGGGGGGTGAAGAGACCAAAGACACCGAAGCTCTCAAACTCAATCGCAATCCAGCCGCCGCTTCATCGCAAAGTGCTGAGACGATGGCCAAGAGCTCGATCTTGGGTGGTCTTGCCGAACGATTGTCGAATTCGAACAATCAGAACGGCACTCAGATCGATGTCCTGCAAAGCGCGATCAATCCAAAGCTTGAATGGGTGAAATACACTTTCAAGGTTGAGAATATGGGCCGGCGCACGGACACCAAAGTCTGGGGCGGTGGCGGCGGTGGCCAGATTCATACGATCGGCGGACAAGTTTCGGGCGGGATGGCTCCGGTCCAGATCAATTCAAAGACCACGCACAAGAGCGAACTCTGGTTCACCAACGAAGACGGCCAGGAAGAATGGGTCACCATCAATATGGATGCGATCATGGTGCGCGATGGGCAGACGATGTCTGTGCTCTACACGCGGCGAAAGGGCGAAAGAGAGACCTTCATCGCGGCGCGCAACCAGTCGACCGGCAGCACGCAGGACATGAGCTCAGATGACGCCTTTCGCAAAGCGGACAATTGCCTGCCTACGGTGTTCACTTGGATCATCGCGGCGATTGTGGGCTTGGTCGCTCTC
>JBCBOW010000257.1:0-3807 GCA_039821045.1 Pseudomonadota bacterium | reverse complement strand
CTCAGCGCTCGCGCATATCCCTCTTCGTCTGTCTCAGCGAGCGCCAGGAAGGTCGACTTGGCTCTCAGGGGACGCGGCGCCCAATCCGCTTTGGGCCAAACCCGACCCAGAGCGCCAAGTCGACCTTCCTGGCGCTCGCTGAGACAGACGAAGAGGGATATGCGCGAGCGCTGAGCGTGACTTCTGCCGAGCAGCGGCGCGGGCTGTACTCTTCGCGCTTCGCCTCCGATCTCGCCGGAGCGAGGGCCGAAGACGAGCTCATTGGCCTTATGCGCGGTGCGCCAGCGCAGTCCGGTTTGGACAAAGCGCAATACGCTGATCTCAAGTTCTGGCTCCCCGGTGATATCCTCACCAAGGTGGATCGCACGAGCATGGCGGTCAGCCTCGAGGCGCGCGAGCCGCTGCTGGATCATCGCCTGGTGGAGTTCGCCGCGCGCTTGCCTGATCATCTGCGTGTGAGCGGGAGCACGGGCAAACACTTGCTCAAATCCTCTATGGAAGGGCGCCTCTCGCGCGATATCCTGTATCGTCCCAAGCAGGGCTTTGTAACGCCGATTGCGCAATGGCTTCGCGGGCCTTTGGCCAAGGAAGCGCGTGCTATTGCTCAAGCCTCGACGATTGCCGAGGCAGGCTGGTTCAAGCCCGCTGCCCTGCGCTCGATTGCCGAGGCGCACATTGCGGGGACCAGCGACCACTCGCGCCTTCTTTGGCAGCTCATCATGCTCGAACGATCGCTCGCGCATCTGCAGGTCTCAGCCTGAGATCAGCCGCTGCGTTGCACGATGGCCGCGCCTCAATCCTGCGCACCATGGCCCAGCGCAAGGTAGGCATCGCTTTGCATCTCGTTCAGCCGGCTCACCGTGCGCTCAAACTCAAACGCGCCATCGCCCGCCTGATAGAGCGCTTCGGGCGCCGCTGCTGCGGTGGCGAAGAGCTTGACCTTGTGTTCATACAGAGCGTCAATCAGAGTCACGAACCGCGCGGCCTCGTTGCGCTGATCCGGACCCATCTGTGGAATGCCGACGATGATCACAGTGTGATAGCTGCGCGCGATTGCGAGATAGTCGGGCGCGCCGCGGGGCTCGCCGCACAGGCGCTTGAAGCTGAACACACCAACGCCTTTGAGGCTCTTGGGCACGTGCAG
The DNA here is from genome assembly GCA_039821045.1 of Pseudomonadota bacterium. GTDB lineage: Bacteria > Pseudomonadota > Alphaproteobacteria > Sphingomonadales > Sphingomonadaceae > Erythrobacter. The sequence goes on along the minus strand of JBCBOW010000257.1, from coordinate 2,663 downwards.
CGTGCGATTGCCGCCGAGCTCCAGCTCGCCTGAGGGCACGTTTTCGGCATCCTCTGGGGCAAAGTCAGTAAGCCGGAAGAAGACCTCGCGCACTTTCTCGGTGGCGGCATCGCCCAGGGGCGTATGCCAGGTGGCCAGCCCTCCGATCCGATCCAGTCGATAGTCAGTGGGGCCGTTGAGGCTCAGCACGTCAAGCTCAGCATGGATCAGATCGATGAAGGGCAAGAAGTGTTCGCGATTGAGCCCGTCTTTGTAGAGATCGCCCGGCACGCGGTTGGACGTCGTAACCACGGTAACGTTTCGTTCGCAGATCAGCTGCGTGAACAACCGGCTCATGATCATTGCGTCAGCGGAATTGGTCACCACCATCTCATCAAAGGCGAGGCAGCGCACGCCATTCGACAAGGCTTGCGCGACGATCGGGATGGGATCACCCGGGTTGCTCTTTCGCGCCTCGCGCATGGCCTCGTGGACTTCCTGCATAAAGGCGTGGAAATGCACTCGGCGCTTCTCGTCCATCCGCAGCGTGTCGTGAAACAGGTCCATCAGCATGGATTTGCCGCGCCCCACACCGCCCCACATATAGAGCCCGCGCGCACGGCCCGGACCTCGCCCGAAGAACTGCGCGATGAGACCGCCGGGCCGATGCTCTTCGAGTTCCTTTTGCAGCCGATCCAGCCGCACAGCAGCGATCCGCTGATCGGGATCAGCGCGCAGCTGCCCATCAGCGATCAGCTGTTCATAGCGAGCAAGCAGCCCGCTCATGCGACCGTATCTTCGTGGGCAGGCGGGCGCGGCTTCATCTTGCGCACGATCCCGGAATAGCTCGTCACGATGTGATCGCCCTGCATACAGCGCCCGCGCGCAAACAGCATCCGGCCTGTCTCCTGCACAATCTCGCTCACTGCATCGAGCGGCTGCGAGGGATCGCCCGGGCCCACAAACTGCGTTGAGAGCTCAACCGTGACAGAAGGCCCGGCATCGCCATGACCGATCATATGCATGGTTGCGAAGAGCGCGATATCAATCAGGCCGAGTGAGACGGCGCCATGGATGTTGTTCGCCAGATTGGTGTGCCGCCGCTCGGGAAACATGCGGAGGCGGCACTCAGACCCTTCCGCGCGCACCCACATCTCGCCGAGCACCTGCGTGTTGTAGCGCGTCCGGTCGATCAGGTTCCAGGTGTACCAGCCTTGCTCTCCGCCTGTTTCTTCAGGCGATAAAGGGCGATGCTCAAAGGGAAGGTCAGCCGGAACGTTTGTCATGACTGCGGGCGTTAAAAGCTAGCTGCGGCGTTTTTCAAGCCACTCACGCATTCAATGCCCGCTAAAGAGCAAGTAGGAAAGCGATTAGATCGCGCGTTCCGCCATCATCTTCTTGGTTTCGGCGATAGCCTTGGCCGGCGAGAGACCCTTGGGGCAGACATTCGCGCAGTTCATGATCGTGTGGCAGCGGTAAAGCCGGAAAGGATCTTCCAGCGCATCGAGCCGTTCCCCGGTCATTTCATCGCGGCTGTCTGCAAGCCAGCGATAGGCCTGAAGCAGGATGGCGGGCCCGAGGAACTTGTCCGAATTCCACCAATAGCTTGGGCACGAAGTTGAGCAGCACGCGCACAGGATGCACTCATAAAGGCCATCCAGCTTCTCGCGCTCTTCGGGCGATTGCAGACGCTCTTTGCCAGAAGGCGTCGGGCTGACAGTTTGCAGCCAAGGGCGGATCGAGGCGTATTGCGCGTAGAAGTGAGTGAAATCAGGGACGAGGTCTTTGATCACATCCATATGCGGCAGCGGCGTAATCTTGATCTCGCCCTTGAGATCCTCAATCGCGGTGGTGCAGGCAAGGCCGTTTTTGCCATTGAGGTTCATCGCGCACGAGCCGCAGATGCCCTCGCGGCATGAGCGACGGAAGGTGAGCGTCGGGTCGATCTCGTTCTTGATCTTGAACAACGCATCCAAGACCATCGGGCCGCACTCATCGAGATCGATCTCAAACTTGTCATAACGCGGGTTTTTGCCGCTGTCGGGATCGTAGCGATAGACCTTGAAAGACTTGACCCGCTTGGCGCCATCGGCCTTGTGGACTTGGCCTTTGCCAGTGATCTTCGAGTTTTTCGGAAGCGTGAAGGTTGCCATTACAATGATCCCAAAGTGTCTTTGCCCTCCTATCTAACGGATCATCTGAGCGAGGCAAGATGCGCTGTGTTGCGAGGTTTGGCAGCGCGTTTGCTGCTGAGGCAACGGACGCGCGCGCACTCGGTTCGTCGCACGTAGAGAACGTGTGACACACCTGGCACACTGTCCTAGCGCAAAAGACCTCCCTTCCGACAAACGGCGCTGCTCGCCCATGGCGAGGCAAGACACCGCATCAGACATCAGGGGAGGGAACCGCATCAGCATTCCCGCACTCTAGTGTGCATGAGTGAAGTAGGAAAATGGCCTCGCACTGCCGCTGTCTTTGGTGCTTCGGGTGGAATTGGCGCTGCCTTGGCGCGCACTTTGGCTGAGCAAGGATGCGAGCGGGTCTATGCGTTTTCGCGAGCGGGATTGAAACCGGCGCATCGGGCTCTCGAGACGCTGCCCTTCGATCTCACCGATGAAGCAAAGACAGCGGCAGTGCGAGGCCATTTTCCTACTTCACTCATGCACACTAGAGTGCGGGAATGC
>JBCBOW010000256.1:0-3814 GCA_039821045.1 Pseudomonadota bacterium | reverse complement strand
TCAAAGCATGTCTTTCAGAGCAAGCGAAATTGTGATCCGGCCGGTTAGCATGGCGAGCAGAATGCCAACGATCGGGATTACGGCCATCGCCGCCCAATCCATCGGGGTCAAGGCTGCCCCTCCCACCATTCCGCTATCAAGCGCAGCGAATTGCTGGCCCAACAGCCAGACTGCACCAAGGCCCAAGCCGAGCCCGATAATCGCGCCAAACATCGCATCGCGCATCACCGCACGTTGAAAAATCCTGGTGACTTGCCCATCAGTGCCGCCGAGCAAATGAATGATCTCAACCGTTTCGCGGTGATTGGCAAAGGCGCTGCGCGCTGCAAGCCACACAGCGGCCGCCGTCGCAAAAGCAATGAGCGCAATGAGCGCAAGGGCGAGCCATTGCAGCGCTGCCAGCGCATCATACACCGGTCGCAGCCAAGCCGATTGCGCGTCAACCTTGGTCCCGGGCGCGACCCGATCAAGCGCTGCTTGCAGACTGTCCAGCTGAGACTGGTCAGCAGCGCTCGACAATTCGACATCGATCAACGCCGGGATCGGCACATCATCGCTTCCCGCGCTCGCGCCCAGCCACGGCTCAAGCAAAGCGACCAACTCGTCTTTGGGTACAATCCGAACCGAAGTGACTTGCGGCTGGCTTGCGAGCGCAGACGCGGCCGCCTGCGCGCGCTCAGCACGCGTTTCGGCATTGGCTTCAATGATCTGGACTGTCACCGCGCCAGACAAGTCCGCTCTCGCATTGCCCGCCAGATTCTTGAGCGCAAGTCCGCCCGCTGCCGCAATCACCACCAGCGCGATCAGGATCGCGATCACCCATGGGATTGGTCCACCAAATCGGGTCTGTGGCAAAAGCCTTGCCACCTGCTTGCCTCGGATCGGATCGCGCGGCTTCGCCTGCGTTTCGGCGAGTTCTTCCTTTTTATCGCTCACGCGCCCGCACCCCCGGCAAAAGGATCAGCGCGCAAGGGGCCAGGCGGTGCTTTCGTCCCTGTTCTCACCGGCGGATAGCGAAGCGCGCCGGTTGGATCCGACAAACGCCCCTTGTGGAGCCGCATAATGAGCGATTCCGGCACTTTCTTGAGCAGATGAACATCGTGCGTTGCGACCACAACGGTTGTGCCGACCCGGTTGTTGAGCGCCTCAAACAAGCGCAGGAGCTTCAGCGCCATATCAGGATCGACATTGCCCGTCGGCTCATCGGCGATCAACAATTGCGGACGGGCGATGACCGCGCGCGCGATCGCAACCCTTTGCTGCTCGCCGCCTGACATCGTTGCGGGATTGGCCTGCGCACGGTGCGAAAGACCCACCCAATCGAGCATATCGGAAACGGATTTGACCACTTTCGCCTCCGGTGTCCCGGCAAGGCGCAAAGGCAACGCGACGTTATCGAAGGCGGAAAGATGCGCGATCAGGCGAAAGTTCTGAAAGACGACCCCGAGACGTCGGCGAAAATCGGGCAAACTGGCGCGCGGCAGAGTGATCATATCTTTGCCAAACATGCGGATCGCACCGCGCGATGGTCGCTGTGCAAGGTACAAAAGCTTGAGCAGGCTGGTTTTGCCCGCGCCGCTCGCACCAGTGAGAAAGTAGAAGCTGCCCGGAAACAGCGTGAAGCTGAGATCGCTCAGCACTTCAGGATCGGTGCCATAACGAAGACCGACATTGTCGAATTTCACGATGTCGCCTGGGCGTTCGGTCATTGCCTGCCCGCTTATCAGCGCCCCCGACGCTGGGAAAGGGTGCACACGCAGCAATCCGGGCGCGCAACACCGGGAATATGGTTACCAATGTGGAAAAAACGCGGTATTGTCACCATGGGAGAGACCACGCACTTGTATCGAGGGCGGCCGCGCGTCAATCCAATATGACGATGATCATTTCTTGCCCTGCTTGCGGAACGCGATACGCGGTCCCTGATACTGCCATCGGCAGAGAGGGCCGAACTGTTCGCTGCGCCAAGTGCAAACACAGCTGGTTCCAAGAGCCTCCCCCGCTCGATTTGGTCGATCGCGCACCGCCAGTGGCACCAGCACCGAAAACCGCCGCGCCCGCCCCGCTCGCGAAAACTGAGACAGCTAGGACCAATGAGGCCGCGCCCTCGCGGCGAGCTGCTCGAAGAGAAGCTGTAGCCGAGCCGAGCGCTGCCAAGAGTGAAGCCGCACCGCGTGTGCCGAGCCCCCCGACCGCCCCGCCCCCTGCGCCCGACGAGACTGAGCGGGTCGCTCAGTCTTCTCAGGGCGCCCCTAAGCAAGATGCGCGTCCTTCAATCAATTCTTGGGCTAGTAGAGACGCGACCGCGAGCTCTCCTTTGACCGCGTCTCTCGCAGCGCGCGCGCTCGAAAGCCGGCACGAAGACGAAGGCTTGGTCGAGCCGCCGAGCCGGGGGAAAAGATCGTCCATTCGCAGCAAGATCGTTGCTAGGCGCCAAAGCAACCAGTCTGTGCCAAGCCCAGCGGAGGCGAAGGCACGCGAAATCGGGGCCGTTGACGAAGATGCGATCGCTGATGCCTTTGAGCAAGACAGCGATGCAGCGAGCGACACATATCGCGACCCGCTGGCAGACGAGGACGTCGCTGGCGGCTATGGCGCGCCTGGTGACGCATTTGAGAACGATCCAGACTTTGACGAAGATGGCGCCTCGCAGTTCGAGTATCGCGCGCCGTTCACCGCGCGTCGCAATCCGGTCAAGATGTGGACATTGGCCGCGGCCATCTTCGCGCTTATGGCTGGCGGCGCGATCGTCGCTGTGAATTTCTACGGTCTGCCTGATTGGGTTCCGCTTTCGCGGCCTACATTCGGCGTCGGCAAGGCTGATCTGGTGCTCGACTTCCCAGCAGCCGATCAACGCACCGCCACGCTCGAGAGCGGAGAAGAAATCTTCCAGGTTCGCGGCTCGATAACAAACATGAGTGAGCAGCCCCTTGATGTCCCGCGTCTTCTAGTGGTTTTCTATGACGAGCGCGAACGCGTCGTGTTCAATTGGGTGATTGCTCCTGCTAAGACCGAGCTCGCCCCTGGCGAGAGCTTGAATGTTACCGAGGCTGTATCCGATATTCCGGCCGCAGCTACCGAGGCCGCGATCGGATGGTCGCCCACCTGATCGGCTCAGGCGCTGGGCTTAGCTGAAATCGATCCACACGAACCCGGACTTGTCCCGGGAGACCTGCACACTGGCTTTGGGTTCATGCACAATCAGGGCCCCCGTCGTAGGATCGCGTTGGACCCGCGCGGGGGCAAGAATGCGCGCGCTTGCAATCACAGTCGCGGTGGCGGTTCCCGAGGAGCGCACACTGAGCGACTGCCCGCGATCAGCCGTGCCTGTCGTGACAAGCTGAGCGGCGACAAACAGGCTAAGTGCAAGCGACATGAGGATACGGTAAACGCGGCGATAACCAATTGCGCCAACACTGCGTTAACCCCGTCTCATAGCGACACAGAATTGGGTTGTGGCCGTTCTCGACAATTCTTGCAGGCCGAGCCGTTTAATTCGCTTGCGCGGCTTAAGGCTGCTTGCTAATGGCGCGCGCCTACCACGGGGCGAGCCACGCTCATCCCGGCTTACCCGAGTGCGGTCGTGGCGGAACTGGTAGACGCGCAACGTTGAGGTCGTTGTGGGCTAACGCCCGTGGAAGTTCGAGTCTTCTCGACCGCACCAAACAGTCTTGGGTAGAACCTTAAACCGGTCGCCACGTGTGTGCCGCGCTGAAAATGGCGCAGTTCTGCGCGGTTTCCGAGCCGCTGACCCCACGACTTGGGCGCGAGACGCTCGGTTCAGACCGATCTCGGCGCCCGTTCCAGCCAATAT
>JBCBOW010000255.1:0-3822 GCA_039821045.1 Pseudomonadota bacterium | reverse complement strand
CCAGCAAAAACACGTCTCATACGGCGATGTGTTTTTGCTGGCCTACCGCTTCGCTGCTTGAGGCCGGGGCCGCGTTGAACGCCAGATCATAGACGTTGTCGACGCCCTGGATGTACATCGCCAGGCGTTCGAGCCCATAGGTGAGCTCGCCTGCGACCGGCTTGCAATCAAACCCGCCCATCTGCTGAAAATAGGTGAACTGGGTCACTTCCATGCCATCGCACCAAACCTCCCAGCCAAGGCCCCAGGCGCCGAGCGTCGGGCTTTCCCAATCATCTTCGACAAAGCGGATATCGTGTTTGAGCGGGTCAATCCCGATGGCGACAAGGCTGGCGAGATAGAGGTCCTGAATGTCGCTGGGCGAAGGCTTCAGGATGACTTGATATTGATAATAATGCTGAAGCCGGTTTGGGTTTTCGCCATAGCGCCCGTCCGTCGGGCGGCGGCAAGGCTGGACGAAAGCGGCGTTCCACTCCTCCGGGCCCAGCGCGCGCAGGGTGGTCGCGGTGTGGAAAGTCCCTGCCCCCATGCGCATGTCATACGGCTGAAGGATCACGCAACCTTGCGCCGACCAAAAATCGTGCAGCGTCAGGATCATGTCCTGAAACGAGCGTTTGGGATCGCGAGCGAGAGTTGCGGGCGCTGCGTGTGCAGCGTGTGGAGTGATCGAAGCCATTGCGGGAGCGCCCATGACAGCGGGGCCAGACGCGGTCAATGGTGCAGCGCAGCATGAGCACTTTTGCTCTGGCCAAACTTAGTCATTTCTCGTCAATGAATTCAGACCTATCTTCATTCCTGAAAAGGAACCCATCAATGAATCTCAAATCGCTCTTCGCTTCCTCAATCGCTAGTTTTGCGCTCCTGACTGCAAACCCGGCGCTCGCGGATGATCAAACCCAATCCGAGGGCCCGGCGATCTGGAAGGTCGCTGATGCAGACACGACGATCTATCTTTTCGGCACGATCCACGCGCTCCCGCCTGAGATCGAATGGTTTGATGATGATATTGCCAACGCGCTCAACGCCTCAGACACATTAGTAACCGAGATCAGCATGGCGCCCGGCAATGAGGAAGCGATGCAGCAGTACGCGCTGCAAGCCGGCACCCTGCCCTCTGGCACGACCCTTCGCTCCCTCCTCACCCCTGAGCAAACCGCGACATATGAAGACGCGCTGAGCAAGGTGAGCCTGCCCGAGGCCGCATTCGATCAATTCAAACCCTGGATGGCGGGCCTTTCGCTCACCATGCTTCCGCTCATCCAACAGGGCTATTCCGCCGATAGCGGTGTCGAAAAAGTGCTTGAGGCCAATAGCGATCCGGAGAAGGCGCTAGATGCGCTTGAAACAGCCGAATTTCAGATCGGCATCTTCGATAACCTGCCGCAAGAAAAGCAGATTGCGTTCTTGATGGAAGCATCCGTCGGAGTCGACGAGGCAAAAGCGACGCTCGATGCGATGGTCGCTGAGTGGTTGGAAGGCGATGCCAATGCGCTTGCAGAGCTGATGAACGAAGGTTTGACGGACGCCGAAGTCGCCAACGCACTGCTCTACAATCGCAACGCCACGTGGGCGCAGTGGATTGACAGCCGCTTGGATACCACGCCGGGGACCGTCTTTGTGGCCGTTGGCGCAGGCCATCTCGCAGGCGAACAGAGCGTGCAAGACTATCTCGCCGAACGCGGCATTATGGTGATGCGGGTTCAGTGACACTGCGCACGGCTTCCCTCAGCCGCGGTGTTCTGGCGATCAGCCTCGCGCTTGCTTGGCTTGGAGGGTGCAACGCAGACCCGCACCTGGACCAACCCGAGCCAAGCCCACTTGTCTTCGAGATAAGCGGGCCGGATAATAGCGTCGAGGGCTGGATGCTCGGCACCATCCACGCGCTGCCCGATGGGACACGCTGGCGCACTCCGGCAACTAAGACCGCTATAAGCGAAGCGGATTATGTGATCGTCGAGATTGCCAATCTCGGCGATTCCAACGCGCGCAAGGCATTTGCCGAGCTCAGCAGCAATGCAGCGCGCACACCGCTCACCGAACGCGTGGCGCCTGAATTGCGCGATCCGCTGGGACAATTGATTAAGGACGCCGGGCTGAGCGCTGACACTTTGAGCGCCATGGACACCTGGGCCGTCGCGCTTACGCTGGCGCAGACCAACGCCACCGGTGACCCCAGAAACGGTGTTGACCGGGCAGTGATCGCAGAATTCGCTGAACGCGGCGTGCGCGAATTTGAAGGTTCGCTGGTGCAACTGCGCATCTTCGATAGCCTTGCCCCAGCAGACCAGCGCACTTTGCTCGAAGAAGTGATCAGCGATGCAAGCGATGATGTTGATCAATCAGGCGAACTTCGCGAGGCTTGGCTGACAGGCGACATCGAGGAGCTTGAAGAGGCCACCACCACAGGCATGATGGCAGACCCGGAGCTGCGCGAGGCAATCCTCACAGGCCGCAATCGCGCCTGGGCCGCGCGCCTGTTGAGCGATCTTGAAGCCCCCGAGCGCCCGCTGGTTGCCGTGGGGACGGCGCATTTGGTTGGGCCAGAAGGGTTGCCCGCGCTGCTCGAACAAGCCGGATATTCCGTGCGCGCGATCAATTAGACCGCCGCCCTTCTTCATTCCTGCTTGCCAAATCGCTCACCGCGCCCTAATGTGCCCGGGCTTCGGCGCTCTGGTCATCCCTGGAGGCGGGGCGCGCGCGAACACATATTAACACGCATTCGAAAGGCAAGAGACATGAGCGACGCTCTCAATCTGCCGGCCGAACGCCGCGAACGGGCTGGCAAGGGAGCCTCCCGAGCACTTCGCCGCGAAGGTCGGATCCCCGCTGTTATTTACGGCGGCAAGGAAGAACCCACCGCGATCCATCTCGAAGAAAAAGAGTTGGTAAAGCAGCTGAACACCGGACAGTTCATGAACTCGATCGTCAAGATCGAAGTCGATGGCAAAACGGTGCGCACCCTGCCTAAGGACGTGGCGCTGCACCCGGTGACAGACCGCCCCACTCATGCAGACTTCCTGCGCCTTTCGCGCGATGCCAAGGTCGATGTCTCGGTTCCGGTCGTGTTTGTTAATGAAGAGGGATCGCCGGGCCTCAAGAAGGGCGGCGTGCTCAACATCGTTCGTCACGAGCTTGAGCTTGTGTGCGAAGCGGACAAGATTCCTGCCGAAATCGAGATTGATGTGACCGGCCGCGATGTCGGCGATTCGATTCACATCAGCGAAGTGACCCTGCCCGCCGGCAGCGAAAGCGCGATTACGGACCGTGACTTCACCATCGCGACGCTGGTTGCGCCCTCAGCGCTCAAGCGCAGCGAAACCGAAGACGAGGGCGATGCGCCTGCAGCCGACGAAGTCGAAGCCACGGCACAGAAGGGCGACGACGCCTAAACCGCGCCCTGACCAGCAATCACCAAGACACCGGCAGTTGGGCGACCAACTGGCCGGTGTTTTGCTATTTAGGGCATAGTTGGCTTGCGAACGCTCCGCGCCGCCTTGGCAAGGCGCACCAAGCCGCTTAACGAGCGCGCCATGCAAATCTGGGTCGGCCTTGGAAATCCGGGCGCAAAATACGCGCTTCACCGGCACAATGTCGGCTTTATGGCGATGGATGTAATCGCTGAGGCGCACGGTTTTGGCCCCGAGCAAAAGAAATTCTCAGGGCTTTTGCGCGAAGGCCGCATCGGGAGCACCAAAGTGCTGTTGCTCAAGCCATCGACTTTCATGAACGAGAGCGGGCGCAGTGTTGGCGAAGCCATGCGGTTCTACAAGCTGGAGCTGAGCGCACTGACGGTTTTTCATGATGAGCTCGATCTTGCGCCCT
>JBCBOW010000254.1:0-3824 GCA_039821045.1 Pseudomonadota bacterium | reverse complement strand
GCTTACCGTTCTGGAGGAGGGCATGGCTCAGCGTATGTTGGTGACGGGCGTTGATCCGGAAGTGACGCCTTCAGAATTCGCCGCTGAGTTCGAAGTGCCCGAAGACAAGATGCATTGCTGTGTGACGCTCGGATTTATGGCCGTTGATACCCGCGGGAACGCATCAGAGACGGCAGACTGGGTGGCGCTCAACGGGATCACATCGCTCAGGCTGGTCACCACCGATTGGCACATGCGGCGCGCTGCCGGAGAGCTCAATCGGGTTTTGCCTGCAGGCGTTACCGTTGTTCGCGATGCTGTGCCTTCGGAGCCAAGCCTGCCGAGCCTTTTCCTTGAGTACCATAAGCTGATCGCGAGCAGTGCGGCCGGTTTGGTCAGCGCGTAAGGACTGATTTGATGGCCTTCTTGCGCAGCTCCTTTTTCTACCCGATATTTTACGGGTTTAGCGCGGTGCTGGTAATCGCTTCAGTGCTGGCGATCCCGCTTGGGCGCGACCGGCTGCGCTGGGTGGTGGCGACATGGGGCAAATGGCACCGCTGGTGCCTGCGCGTCCTGCTCGATATTCATGTTGTCGTTGATGGCCGGATACCAGACGAGCCGGTGCTGATCGCGGTCAAGCATGAAAGCTATTTTGAAGCGATCGATATGCCTAGTCTCTTCCGTTTTCCCACCGTGTTCGCCAAGCGTGAGCTGTTTTTGATCCCGGGTTGGGGTTTTTCTGCGCGGGTCTACGGACTGATTCCGGTGGCGCGCGACAAAGGCGCCCGTGCTCTAAGAGAAATGATCAAGACAGCGCGTGAGCGCGTGGCCGAAGGCCGCCCGTTGGTGATCTTCCCCGAAGGCACACGGGTTGAACACGGCACCCAGCCCGAGCTGCAATCAGGCTTTGCCGGTACATATAAGCTGCTCGGCCTGCCGGTTGTCCCGATCGCGGTGAATTCCGGCCCGATCTATCATCGCATTGTAAAGCGACCGGGCACGATCACCTATCGCGTGGGCGAAACGATACCGGGGGGCCTGCCGCGCGAAGAGATCGAGCAACGTGTGCACAGCGCGATCAACGCGCTCAATGTCGATGGAGTGCACCCGCTTCGCGAGGCTCGAGCGTTTTAGTCGTGTTTGCGCCCAAAATCGGGCCGCTCGTCATCTTGCCCTTCTTCGATCACTTCGCGCCTGATCGCGCGGGTGCGGCTGAAGAGTTCATGCAAGGTCTCGCCATCGCCTGATCGGATTGCGCGCTGCAGAGCGGTCAAATCCTCGGTAAAGCGGCCGAGCATTTCGAGCACCGCGTCCTTGTTGTTCAAAAACACATCGCGCCACATGACTGGGTCTGACGCTGCGATACGCGTGAAATCTCGAAACCCGCCGGCCGAGTATTTGATGACTTCGCTGCGGGTCACTTCCTCAAGATCGCTTGCCGTGCCCACGATCGTGTAAGCGATAAGGTGCGGGATGTGGCTGGTTACAGCGAGCACGAGGTCATGGTGCTGGGCATCCATGATCTCCACTTTCGATCCAAGTGCGCTCCAGAAACCGCTCAATTGTTCGACGGCTTGCGGATTGACCTCTTCAGGCGGGGTCAGGATGCACCATCGGTCTGCAAACAGAGTCGCAAAACCAGCCTCCGGGCCGCTTTGTTCTGTGCCCGAGACCGGGTGCGCCGGGATAATCATGCGCCCCGGGAGCGCTTCTTCGAGCGCTTCCAACACGCTTGCCTTTGATGAACCGACATCCGTGACAATAGCGCGGCGCGGGACAAAGTCGGCCATGGCTTTGGCTGCCGTCTTGATCGCACCGACCGGCACGCAAAGGATGATGAGGTCTGCGCGCTCGACGGCTTGCTTTGGTGTCTCGCACACTGTGTCGACGAGTTCGCGTGCTTGCGCGACCCGGCGGACATGGGGATTGGCGTCATATCCGGTGGTGGTGAAGCCCAATTCGCGTTCACGGATGGCGAGACCTATGGACCCGCCCAAGAGCCCGAGGCCAATGATCGCAACCCGCTGGATCGGCAGCAGAGGCGGGGCGGCGGGAGGAGTTGTTTCGTTCACCTCGCTTGCTCCTTGGCGATTGCCATTGCGCTGAGCGTCTCAGCGATCGTGTCCATATCGGTTTGATGGCCGATGGTGATGCGCAGATGATGGGGGAGGCCCTGCCCCGGCAAATGCCGAACAGCATAGCCCGCATCGGCCAGTCCCGTAAGCGCTTCAGCAGCAGTCAGCGCGCCTGCAAATTCAACCAGCACAAAGTTCGCTTCGCTTGGGACGACGCGGATACCGCGATTGCCGAGCGCGCTCAGCGCTTTGCAAAATTGGGCTCGCGCAGCGGTGTTGTGTGCGAAGGAGCGCTTCACGAATTCCTGGTCCGATAGCGCGGCAATCGCGGCGCGCTGGCCAGAAAGGGTCACGTTGAAGGCCCCGCGTAGGCGATTGATGGCACCGATCAACCCCGGCGCGCCGGTGGCCCAACCAATGCGCTCTGCGGCAAGCCCGTAAGCCTTGGAAAATGTCCGAGTAACAAGCACATTGTCGCATCCGGCAGCGAGCGCGAAGCCCGTCCTTTGCTCGGCCTCGGGCAGATATTCCGCATAGGCCTCATCCAGAACGAGCAGGACATCTTTGGGCAAAGCGTCATGCAATTGGCGCACCTGCTCGGCGCTGATCCACGTGCCTGTTGGGTTGTTGGGGTTATCGAGCAAGACCACGCGCGTCTTGGGCGTTACGTGCGCGAGCATTGCATCAACGTCCGCGTAAAAGTTGCGATCGGGCGCCAAGACGGGCGTTGCCCCAACTTTGCGCGCGATCAGTGGGTAGAGCGAAAAGGAATAGCGCGAGGCCAACACTTCATCGCCCGGCCCAGCAAAGGCCTGCACCGCGCAATGCAGCAATTCGCCAGAACCTGTGCCGACCGCGATCCGCCCCGCCTCAAGCCCGTGAAGCGCGGCCAAGGCTTCACGAAGCGCTTGTGCGTCAGGGTCTGGATAGATTGCAGCTTCGTCGCGCGCTTCGCTGAGCGCTGCCAGCGCAGCCGCGCTTGTGCCCAAGGGGTTCTCGTTGGCGGACAGCTTCACAAGCGCACGCCCGTCTCCCGCGCGCGCTTTGCCAGGCGCGTAGGGATGGATGTCAGCGATCCAGGGTTTGAGCTGTGGTACCAGATTCATGGAAATTGCTTGAAAGAAAATGAGCCCTTCGACAAGCGGCAGCCGAGCGTTTAGAGCACTCGCGATTGTATATCCACTCACACGGAGGCGCTTAAAGCGCCGTTTTCTTTGGTTTGTCTCTCTACGTGCCTGAATTGTCGCAATTGTATCAGCTTCCTGGCGATCTCCCGCTTGATAGCGGACAGACCCTCGCGCGCCCCGCTATTGCTTTTGAAACCTATGGCGAGCTGGCGGCGGACCGTTCGAACGCGGTCCTGATCTGTCATGCGCTGACCGGGGATCAATATGTCGCCAGCGCGCATCCGCTGACGGGCAAGCCGGGCTGGTGGGAGCGGATGGTCGGGCCGGGCAAACCGATCGACACCGATCGGCTTCACGTGATCTGCGCCAATGTAATCGGTAGCTGTATGGGATCGACAGGACCCAAGAGCGAAAGCCCGGATGGCGCGCCGTATGCAATGCGGTTTCCGGTGATCACCATTCGAGACATGGTCCGTGGCCTTGTGAGCTTGCTGGATGGGCTTGGGATTGAGCAACTGCATGCGGTCGTTGGAGGGTCGATGGGCGGGATGCAGGCCCTGAGCCTTGCTGCCAATTGGCCGACACGCGCTGCGCGCGTCCTCGTGATCGCTTCGACCGCGCGGCATTCTGCACAGAACATCGC
>JBCBOW010000253.1:0-3856 GCA_039821045.1 Pseudomonadota bacterium | reverse complement strand
CTTTTCATTGAGCAGAGCTGAGATGCGCGCTTCCATCATATTATGCGCTGAGATCAGCCGCCGCATATCAGCCGGGCCGCTTTCCACGAGCCTTTCGGGCCGATCGGGGCGCTGCGAGAAATCGCCGACCCGCGCGGTAAGGGCGGCGAGCGGCCGCGTGAGGCGGCGCAGCACCAGATAGAGCAGCGTAAGCAGAACGAGGAAAATCACGAGCGTTTGAAAGATGATCACTAAGAGGCCTTCGCGCGGGCGGCTCGGCTCAGGCAAACGGACTGTCAGCCAACCGGGACGACCGACCTGTTCGACAGCCGCAACCAGCAGCCGGCGCTCTCGCCAATTGGCAAAGGTAGGGCGCCTGATATCCTGCATGATCGCAAGGACGTGCGGATCCTCCCCTGCGAGGCGGCGTGTGATACGGATCTGGCCGACGCTTACATCCTGTTCTTCAAGCAGCTCGCGCAGCGCATGCTCGTAGCCGCTGAGGCGGCGCTCATCCTCGCCCACAGGTGATTGGTCGCTGCGCTGGAGGCTCAGCCTTAAGAGGCGTGCAAAGGGCGGCGGCGTACGCGGGGGAAGAGCCCGCGCTGCGCGATCGGGTAGGCCGGATTGACTGGCGTCGAGCGGTGGCGGTTCTAGCTCGAGCAACCCGCGCTCTGCGAGCCGCCCGAGCCGCTCCATCTGCCGCGCTTCACGTCTTGCCTCGCGTCTGGCCTGGCGCTCTGGTGAGAGACGTCCGGAGCTCTCTGCAATAAGGCGAAAGGCAATCGAATTGACCAGAGATGCATCGCGGCGCTGCTCTTGCGCGCGGTAAAGCGCGAAGGCTGAAAAGGCCTGCGCCAGAAGCAGGCCGACCGCGAGCACAAGCGTGACCTGGCCGAGCAGGCTGGAGGGGAGAAGTCGCTTCACGCAATCGGTGCAGACGAGGCGGCCTGGTCAGGGGCATCGGGCGCCAAGCGGGTCACTTGCGCTGCAAAACGGTAGCCCCCGCCGCGCACGGTCTGGATGAATTGCGGATGGCGGCTGTCGACTTCGATCTTGCGCCGCAAGCGGCTGACCTGATTATCGACCGCGCGATCAAACAAATGCGCCGTGCGGCCTTGCACCATATCGAGCAACTGATCGCGGTCCATCACATTGCGCGCATTATCGAGAAAAGCGCGCAGCAAGCGAAACTCAGCGGTCGAAATCGGTACGGTGATGCCTTCGGGATCGCTGAGCTTGCGCTTGAGCGGATCGAGCCGCCAGCCTTCAAAGGCATAGTGCCAATCGTCCGCGTCGGCCTCCGGCGTGTTGCCGCGCGCGACCCGGCGCAGCACGGTGCGGATGCGCGCCACCAGCTCGCGCGGTTCGAACGGTTTGACCACATAGTCATCCGCGCCAAGCTCCAGCCCGACAATGCGATCGGTCGCCTCGGTCTTGGCGGTGAGAAAGATCACAGGCAGCGCGCGGGTTTCGACCAGGTGGCGGCAAAAGGAGAGCCCGTCTTCCCCGGGCATCATGATATCAAGGAGCACAATGTCCGGCCGGCCTGTGCGCGCAGGGTCGCTGTCTGCCGCGGCAAGGATGGTGCGCGCTTTGGCGGCGCTTTCGGCTTCAGTCACCGCAAAGCCCTGCCCGGTGAGATACTCCGCCAGCGGTTCGCGCAGCGTCGGCTCGTCATCGACAAGCAGGATCGAGGTGGGTGTGTCGATATCCATAAGCTGTGTTTCCGTCTCGGCCTTCTAGGTCTTTTGGGCGGGCCTTTTGATAATCCTGAAACTCTGCGTGCGGCCCCTTGGTGATGCAGTAAGCCGGCCCGGCGCGCTTGGCCAGATCGCAGCTTTGTCGCGGGGGCTAGAGGACAAAGCGGCGATGTGAGTGCCAAGCGGACCGGGCCGGGCGGATTGACTGAAACCTTGAGCCTTGCCGCAGGGGGGGTGCGGGGGGAGAGACAAGTGTGGAGCGATTGCTCCCATCAAGGCATCAAAGTTCAGCCAAAACGAAGTGTTCTCCTTTACGAGCCAGCGCCGCGCTCACCGCGCTCACCGCGCTTGCCGCGGCGTTCCATGCGCTGGGCTTTGGCAGCTTCCTGTTCAGCGGCGCTGATGATGCCGGAGCCGTCCGTATCAAGCCGGGCAAAGCGCGCCTCGATCATGGTGTCGAATTCCTCGCGGCTCACTGCTTGATCGTTGTTGGTGTCTGCCCGGTGCAGCCTCCGCATGCCGGCGCGCGGGCCACCGCGGCGTTGACCACGCTCGGCCCGGTGCTCGCGCCGCATTTCAGCGCCAGCGGCCATTTCGGCTTCTGAGATGCCGCCGTTGTTGTCTGTATCGAGGCGTTCAAACATCGCGGCCTGACGCTCGGCGCGGCGCTGAGCGCGCTCAGCTTCTCGTGCTTCGCGCGCTGCCGTCATTTCGGCCTGGCTGATTTCGCCGTCCTGATTGGTGTCTGTTTCAGCGAACCTCTGGGCTGCTTTGGCTTCGCGATCAGCGCGCGAGAGAGCCCCGTCGCCGTTCGCGTCCATTTTGGCGAAGCGTTCAGAGCTGTGGGCTTTGGCTTCGGCAAGCGTGATTTCGCCGTCACCATTGGTGTCGACCGCTGCTGAAAGCATCCCGCGATCGGCTTTGCCGCTGTGGTGTTGAGCAACCGCGATACCGGCCCCGCCAAGGGTTAAGGCGCTGGCTGTCGCTGCGATAAGAAGAGTGCGTTTACGCATAGGGTGTCCTTAAAATGTGTCCGTTCCGAAAAGAGCTGCGGCGAACGTCGCATCGCACCATCCGCTTGGATCCGCATCGAAAGGCCGGTGTCGCATAGCTTGAGCAGGGGGCCCCAAGCTATGCGGGGGTTAGAGGTTTGGCCGTTCGATGATCTCAACAAAACCGCTCTCGTCACGTAAGAGCGCCCGTATCAAAGCATCGGTGAGGTTCAGGGGGGGAGCACCATTTCGATGGACGCTCACCGCAACTCACATTTGCTCTTCTAGGCCTTGTGTGTCGCACCAATATCCCGGCTGCCGCCAAAATTGTCGCGGAGTGTATCGGTCTGACAATACAGTTCACTCAAGCGACAGTTTGCGGGGATTTGCGCGCTTTTCGCGGCGAGCGTTCATCGGCAGTGTCGATGAGAACGAGCCAGCCCTCGCCGTCCTCTAAAGGATGGCGCCTGGCGTAATCCTCGTACCATTTCATGCCGGTTGGATCGTCCGCTTCCGGGTAAAGCGGCGGCTGGACCACCGCTGTTGCCCCGGTCCCCAAATGCACGAAGGCTTGCGCAAGCGTGTGAACACTCATTGCGCAGGCGCAACCATGCAAAAGACATTGAGCTTGTTGCCATCGGGATCGCGGAAATAGCCTGCGTAGAAACCATCTTCGCCGCGCGGACCCGGCGCGCCTTCGTCTGTGCCACCGTTTGCAAGCGCGGTTTCGTAAACCGCTTTGACCATCTCCGGCCCGTCCGCTGCGAGCGCCACCATCGTGCCATTGCCCACTGTGGCCGCTTGCTCATCAAACGGCTTGGTCGCCGCAATACTCGCCGCGCCGCCCATCTCCCCCCAAGCGATGAAGGTATCGAAAGCCATCATCCGCCCGGTGTTAAAATGCTTGGCGATCGCATCATAAAACTTGGCGGCGCGCGGCAGGTCATTGGTGCCTAAAGTGACATATCCGATCATGGTTCTTGCTCCCTTTTGCGAGCCGGCCCTCCGACTCGCGATAGTGGAACATTACAAGAACATCCAGATCGGTGCAAATGCGTCTTTGCGCCGCGACCCAGGTTGCGCAGGCGGGCGGTGGCCTTAGATCACAGCGGCGCTGTCTCGCGTTCAAGCCAAGCGAGATCTTCGCCATCCAGTTGTGGCGCGATCAGCGCGCGGACCTTA
>JBCBOW010000252.1:0-3858 GCA_039821045.1 Pseudomonadota bacterium | reverse complement strand
CCCCGGATAGGCCGAATTGTTAAGCCCGGTCAGTTTGAGCTCAATCTCTTCGCCCGCCGGTGCTGCCACGCGAAAGTGAAACCACTGCGCAAATTCGCTCATATGGTCTTTGCGGATCGCGAGCCGCGCACTGGCACCATTGATTGCGAGCACTTCTATATTGCCACTGTCAAACGCGGCATCGATCTTGATCTGGTTCATTCTTAGTCCTGGAGTTCGTCCACATCGATGGTGATGGTTTCACCATTGCCGCCGGGAAAGTCACGAAACAGCGCTTTGGCAAGTGTCGCAGCGCTCGCATCAACAGGCGCATAGGGCGACTTGAGGCTGACCGGCTGCTGAGCGCGGCCTTCCCAGAGCGTCTCCCCTCCCGTTTCAGAGATACGCACGCTCAATCGCGATAGAAAGTTTGGGCCTTGCCTGCGGTCTGCGCCGAGATCGATCCCTATGCCCACGCCAACACCGCTCCCAAAACTGCCCGTGCTGCCGCCTACGCCAACCGAAACCGGATTTCCCGCTTCTGACGTGGGAATAGACGTGCGCCGCGTATCGATGATTGCGACCTGGCCTGAGATTGCCTCATCGCCGACCACTGTATACCCAAGCAGTCCCAATTCATTGCCAATCGACGCTCGAAACGCGCTGCGCGCCGTTTCATTTGTAAGGTCGTCTGAAAAGCGCAATGCAATCGTTCCACGGCCAAGTCCCGCAGGGCTTTCCGCTACAAAGCGCGTCACTTCAACAGGGCCGGTAAAGCCAGTGCTGGCGCAGGATGCAAGGCTGAAAGCGGCAGCCAAGATAAGCGGAAGTGTCGTGAGACGGGGCATTGCGTGGTTCCTTTGATGATCTGGCTCTTAGGCTGATTTGTGACTGTGCAAAACACCTTCGTCGCGTGGCAGCGTCTTCATGGATTTGCAGGCGGTTTGTGATAGGCGCAGTCGCATGAACACAGCCCGCGATCCCGGATCCAAACCCAGCGTTCTTGTTACAGGAGGCGCGGGGTACATTGGTAGCCACGCTGTCCTCGCGCTCATGGATGCGGGCTGGCCTGTCGCTGTCGTCGATAATCTGACGACTGGTTTTCGCTTTGCTGTCCCTGATGGCGTTCCGCTGTATGAGGGGGATATCGAAGACGCAGAGCTTCTCGCGCGGATTTTCAAGGAGCAATCGACCGCGGCGATCATGCACTTTGCTGGATCGATCATTGTGCCCGAAAGCGTCGCGGACCCGCTCAAATACTATCATAACAACACGGCCAAGAGCCGCGCGCTGATCGAGGTGGCCGTTAATGCGGGCATCGCTCATGTGATATTTTCGAGCACAGCGGCGACCTATGGCATTCCCGAAGTCTCTCCGGTCGCTGAGACAACACCGCAGCGCCCGATCAACCCCTATGGCTGGTCTAAACTCATGACCGAGCAGATGCTGGCGGACACCGCCAAGGCTCACCCGCTCAACTATTGCGCATTGCGATACTTCAATGTCGCCGGGGCCGATCCGCGTGCGCGCTCAGGGCAATCCACTGCAGGCGCGACGCATCTTATCAAAGTCGCTGTTGAAGCCGCATTGGGCAAGCGCGATGGAGTGAGCGTTTTCGGCACTGATTATGATACGCCCGATGGCACAGGTGTGCGCGACTATATCCATGTCAGCGATCTTGCCTCGGCGCATGTCCTCGCTCTCGAGGCGCTGATCGCCGAGCCCGGCGAATCGCTCACCATGAACTGCGGCTATGGGCGCGGCTTCTCGGTGCTTGAAGTGCTGGATGCCGTCGACCGTGTGACCAACCGTACGATTGAGCGGCGAATTGAAGGGCGGCGCGTGGGTGATCCCGATTCGCTGGTTTCCGACCCTTCGCGCATCCGTTCAAGGCTGCCTTGGCACCCGCAGCACGCTGATCTCGACACAATTATTGCCCATGCTCTGCAATGGGAGCGCAAACTCTCCGAGATCCGCGAGAATGCTTGACCGTTCACCCCTCCTAAGCTAATGGCCGCGCTCGAAATTCGAGAGCGCCGGGCCCGCGGCTTGGCGCCTTTTTATTTGAGAGACGTGCCATGAAGATCCGCAACAGCCTTAAGTCGCTGAAAAACCGTCACCGCGATTGCCGCGTCATTCGCCGTCGCGGACGCACTTATGTCATCAACAAGACCAACCGCCGCTTCAAGGCCCGCCAGGGTTGATTGAAATGCGCGCCGCCCTTTTGGGTGGCGATATGGTTGCAGCGGCCCGCCTCCCCCAAGGAGAGCGGGCCGCAGCCATTTGAGGGGTAGGGTTATGCAAAAGGCAGTGGTGTTCGATATTGGCCGCGTGTTGTTCCAGTGGCAGCTGCGCGCGCTGTTTGAAAAGCTGATACCAGATGCTGCTGAACTGGATTGGTTCCTTGAGCACGTTGTCTCTGAGGAGTGGCACTTTCAGCATGATCGCGGCGCGACACTCGCTGAAATGCTGCCAGCGCGTATCGAGCAATTCCCGGAGCACGCGTTGCTGATCGCGGCCTATGCTGCGCGCTTTAATGAGACGGCGCCCGGCCCGATCGAAGGTACTCATGAACTGGTCGAACGGCTGGACGCCAGAGGCGTGCCGCTCTTCTCGCTGACCAACTTTGGCGATGAGCTGTTTCGCGCCTTTCGCGCCGCGCATCCGATTTTTGAGCGCTTTCAAGACATCATTGTCTCAGGCGAGGAGAAGATCGCAAAGCCGGCACCGCGCATTTACGAGATCGTCGAAGAGCGCTCGGGCCGCAGCGGTGCAGACCTGTTCTTCACAGACGACAACCCCGCCAACGTGCAAGCCGCGCAGGATCGCGGGTGGAATGCGCATCTGTTTATTGATGCTGCCGCGCTCGAAGCGCAGCTTCTCGACGCCGGATATCTCTAGCTGAGCGGCGCACACCAAAAACCCCCGGCTGCAAACGTATGGGGACAATCGCTTGCGACCAGGGGCCTTGGATGACCATCGCGCCAATGGAGAGGGGGCGCGATGGGTGGAGAACGCTTTAGCTTGCGCTAGATCGGCTTACTCGCCGTTGCACTTGGCAAGATCATCCGCATCGAGCTCTTTGCCTTTGGCGGTGAAGCTCTTCACTTCGCCAAATTCACGAGCGAGACCACGGCAGATGCGCATGGGGCGGCTCTGGCCCTTGTTGGCGACGCACATCGTGTCCTTGCATGCCCAAGCAACGCCGCCGGCAACCGTGCGGTCTTCGTCAGCGGGCTGAGCGAGGGTGGCGATGTAGTAGGCCGAAGCAGCGGTTGCCGGGGCAGGTGCGAGCGCGGGAGCGAGCGCAGTGCCAGCGGCAACAGCAGCCATAGCGAGGGTCGAGAGGCGAGCTGAGAGGGTGAGGGTCATATTCATGGTCCTTCGTACTGGAGAGGGTTGGGCTGGCCCTCTGACGGGGCCTTTCGATGTAACGCATGTTGCGCTGCAACGTTTCGAAATAAAACCCGTTGCGAATCACTACCTATGTGATTAGGTTTTCAGTTGCAACTAAAAACTGAAACTTTTTATCCCGCGGTTGCTCGCTTTCCCGCTGATTTGCGCTTCGCAGAAAACCCGGTAGGGTTGCCTGGAGCGCCAAACAGCATGACGAGCTGGCATTGGGAGCGGGGAAGGAAGTCTAATGGGTGAAGTCAGAGAGCCGCTGCGCGATCTAATCGAATGCGGATTGCCGCAAGCCCTCGAAGTGATGGGCGAGCGTTGGTCCTTCATGATCCTGCGCGCGAGCTTCAACGGTCTGAAGCACTTCGAGGAGTTCCTGACTGAGCTAGGCATTGCCCGCAATATCCTCTCCAACCGTCTGGCCAAGCTTGTCGACCATGGCATCCTGCGCCGTGAGCCGTGCGAAGATGATCGCCG
>JBCBOW010000251.1:0-3873 GCA_039821045.1 Pseudomonadota bacterium | reverse complement strand
AGCGGTTGCAAGTTTCGCAGGTTTGGGCGCCCGCACCGGGCCTGGCCGGGCCTGGCTGGGCCTGGCTGGGCCTGGCTGGGCCTGGCTGAGCCGGTGCAAGGCCAAGGCCCAGCGTCACCTCATCGAAGCCTGCTGGTTCGCCCTCACCTTTACCCTCGCGCTAGCGCCGCGCGTCGGCTGTTTGCGCAAACTCTTCATTGGCTTCATCGGCGATCGCGAGGAGCTCACGGGCGAGGCGCTCAGCAGCCTGCGCGCTGTGCTCTTCCTTAAGCGCAAGCTCCAAGCGCGCCGCTTGTTCGCCAAGCTCTGTCTCGCCGAAAATGGCGGCTGTCCCCGCAAGTTTGTGCATGCGCCTCGCCAAGAGATGCCGCTGCTCAGGCGGATCAGACTTATCGTCAGTCCTCGCGGCAACTCGGCTCAATGCACCGGTCTCCAGCGCCTCGCGCACAGCCTCAATCGTCTCGCTGCGACGCTGCAACCAACGGCCAAGCAGCGCCGGCGATCGAATGGGGCTCAGATGCGCGACTGTATTCTCGCTTGATGTGCGATCCGCTTTCTCTTGCGCGCGACCATCGGGAAGATCAACGAGGGTGCTGGTGGCGGCGTCTTCTGGCTCGGCGCGAATGGATCTGTGCTCGAGACCCCCGTCCGGCTGCTCTGTCCCCTCGCTCTCAAGCCAGTGAGCAGCTTCAAACTTGGGATCCATCGGGGTCTCCACGATATGCGTGGGCAACCACCGCTGGAGCGCCCGGGCGAGCGCTGCAAAATTGAGAGGTTTAGCAAGATGCGCTTGCATTCCAGCCGCGCGCGCTGCTGCGACATCCTCGGGAAAGGCGTTTGCTGTGAGCGCGATGATCGGGAGATCGTCAGGGCTGATGCCCTCTTCGCGGATCGCGCGTGTGGCCGAATAGCCATCGCAGCCGGGCATTTGCACATCCATCAGCACCAGATCGAACGGCCGTTCGCGCACGATCCCGTCAATCACCATCGAAATAGCTTCATTGCCATCATGCGCGATCGCCACGCTCTGGCCGCAGCGCTTGAGCATTTCGACCGCAAGCAGCCGGTTCACATCGTGATCTTCAGCCAGCAAGATGCGCGAGCCTGGCGGCATGTCGAGCTCATCAACGCCGACCGGTTCTTGCTTGGCCGCCGTAAGCGGGTCAACCCGCCTGGTTGGCAAGGTAAGCGTGAAAGTGGAGCCGACGCCCGGCTCGCTCTCGACATCCAGAACACCTCCGAGCAGCTCGGTAAGCTGACGACTGATCGACAGGCCAAGCCCGGTTCCGCCAAAGCGGCGCGCGGTGCTGCTTTCCTCCTGAGTGAACGGCAGGAAGATCGTCTCAAGCCGAGTGGCGCTAATGCCGATCCCTGTGTCCTCCACCCGGATTGTCGTCGACGTTTCGCTGACGTGATATGAAATTCGCACGGTGCCGGTTTCTGTGAACTTGATCGCGTTGCCGATCAGATTGAGCACGATTTGACGCAAGCGCAGCCCATCTGTGATAACTGTAGGCAACACAGCCGCCTCGTGCGTTGCTGCATCGCTCGCACCCTTATCAGCCTCCAACCGGCCATCGTTTTCCAGCGTGACCTTGATGCCTTTCTTCTTCGCCATCGGGCGATGAAGCGCGAGGCACTCATCAAGCGTTGCGTGCAAATCCACCGGGGTCTGATCGATTGAAATCTGCCCGGCCTCGATCTTTGAAAGATCCAGAATATCGTTGAGAAGCAGCATCATAGAGCGGCCGGATTCAACGATCATTTCCATGTGCCGCCGTTGGTCAGGCTCCAGATCGCCCTGCAGCATAAGCTCAGCAAAGCCAAGCACGCCGTTCATCGGGGTGCGGATCTCATGGCTCATGTTAGCGAGAAATTCCGACTTCGCTTTGGCCGCTTTCTCAGCTTGACGGCGCGCGCGCGTAAGCAGCAGCTCAAGCTCAACGCGTTCCGTCACATCGCGCGCGGAAATGACGATCCCTTCATCGCACCCATTGCGCGGATTGGTCTCAACCACGCATTCCGCTTCGATGAATACGGGTAGGCCCTCCTCGCTGTCGATAAAGCGGCGATAGGTAAACCTTTCGCGCTGGCTCTCGCCCGAGAGCAGGCGCTTTTCCGCCATCAGCAAACGCTCGCGTGCATCTTCACGTGTGCGTTCAATCAGGCGAGTGCCGACAAATGCGCTGGGGGGTTCGCCCAAGACCTCCTCGACCGAGGGCGAGGCATAAGTGCACACGCCCTGCAGATTGAACCGCAGCACCGCATCGCTGATGTTGTAGGCGAGCAGATCGAGGCGTTTCTTGCCCGCCTCCAATTCCGCAACCGCCCGGTCTCGCCCGGCGAGAATGGCCGCAAAAGGCAATCCGGTCAGGAAATTTGCGGCGACGAAGGCCTGGATGAGGTGCATTCGCACCGCCGGCGAACCGCTCGCTGCAGCGATCGGACCTTCGCCTGCCCAGGTCATCATAATCGCGACCCCTGCAACCAAAGCGAGATGAACCGCTGTCCCAACGCTGCCGAGGCGAAACGCATGCAGGAGGGTAAGCGGCGGAATAAGAAACAGAAGCGGATAGACGCTTTGGTTGAAGACGAGAAAAGCGCTCAGGATCGTCGCGCTAAGGAGCGCTGTGCGTTCTGCCAGAGCATGTGGCGATGGCGGTACGCGCACCGTCCAAGCATCGCACAGCAGGAGAACGACCGGGACGATAATCACCATCCCCATACTGTCTGTCAGAAACCAGTTTGTGGCCCCGTTCCAGATGGCCGCATTGTCCGGCCCCATCGCCACCGCGGCAATCGAAGCGGACATTAT
The DNA here is from genome assembly GCA_039821045.1 of Pseudomonadota bacterium. Taxonomy (GTDB): domain Bacteria; phylum Pseudomonadota; class Alphaproteobacteria; order Sphingomonadales; family Sphingomonadaceae; genus Erythrobacter. The sequence goes on along the minus strand of JBCBOW010000251.1, from coordinate 1,058 downwards.
CGGCCCGACCAGCCCGCCCGCCATGACAAACCGAGCCAAATCGGAAAGCTGAGTGAAGTCGGGCGCGGGGCCACAGGTCGTTCGCGTCAACCAAACCACCACCGCAATGTTTACCAGATTGGCGACAGAATAAACCAGAGCGACTTCGAGCGCAGCGCCGCAGATCCAGTTCGCACAGACGCTGGCGGCAAAGGCGATGGGATAGGCGACAACCTCATTAGCGAGACGCGCGCGCAGAAGGAACGCCACGGCTGCGGCATTGGGTAGCCAAACCGATGCCAGCGCTGTGTCAAAGCGCAAGAGCGAGAGGGTAATAACACCGAGCGCGAAGAACAATACGCCAAGCAGGAGCGCGCCCAGAAGGCTGCGAGCATCGAGCGGAGCCCTCTCGATGAAAGGTGTTGGTCTGAAGTCTCCGGCAGGAGGCGCGAACCGCTCTTGCTGCGGGCCGCTTTGGGCACGACCAAGGTCTGCGCCAGCCGATCGCGCTGGCAGCGTCTTGGCAAAGAACTGTTGAGGTGTCTCATGCCCTCTAGCGAGACCGGCACGAGCGTCAGCAGCGCCAGCCCATGCATCCTTGCCGGCTTTGTTTCCGCGTTTCATCGCAAATCCCTTCGACTATGGTATAGAGCGAGCGCGATGGGAGCGGGCGAAATCACCTCCAAAATGGATGAGATTGCTGAAAAGCCGGGCCCGACAGGCCGCCGATCGCCGCGTTCGGTCTATCGAACCGGACGGCGCAAGCCGCGCTGGCCCCTGCTTGGAGCGATTGTGCTTGGCCATCTGGCTGTGTTTTACGGCCTTGCGCTCGCTCTGGCGCCGGGGATCACGCGCTCAATCGAGCGCGACGTTATTGCCGCCTTCAGCCTTGATGCCCCAGAACCCGCCCCAGAGCCGCCGCCGCCTGAGAACCGCAGCCAACCTGACGAAGGCGCTCAGGGCGATCCGGGCAAAGACGCTGTGCCCGAGCCGGTAACCGCGCCCTCGCCCCGGATTGCGCCGCCCAAGCCCACGCCGCGACCGCGCGCTTCCTCCACCGGCAATGCGCCGCGATCCGG
>JBCBOW010000250.1:0-3876 GCA_039821045.1 Pseudomonadota bacterium | reverse complement strand
CGCGCGCGGCATGCGCCACGCGGGTGAGACTATCGAGTATAAGCAAGACGCGCTTGCCCTTGGCGCGGAAGTATTCCGCGATAGAGCACGCATATTGCGCCGCGCGCAGCCGCAAATTGGGCGCATGATCCGCCGGGACTGCGACCACAACCATGCGGCCGCGCTTTGCGCCCTGCATATGCCGGGCAACAAAATCGGACACCTCGCGCGCGCGCTCTCCGATCAGAGCAACGACTGTAACATCAGCGACCGCCTCAGCCGCCATCGTATCAATTAGCACCGATTTGCCGACGCCCGAGCCCGCAATAACGCCCAGGCGCTGACCCACACCCATCGTCGTTAGAGCATTGATCGCCCGCACGCCTGCATCAAACGGCTCGCGCACCCCGGCGCGTTCGAGCGCGCCTTCGCGCTTTCCCGCGAGCGGCCAATGCTGGCTGCAATCGAGCCGCGGGCCCCCATCAATCGGATGGCCAAGCCCATCAAGCGCCCGGCCCAAAACGGCATCGCCAACAGGCACTTCGCCCGGCCTGCCCAGCCCGCGCACCCGTGCATCAGGCCGCAGAAGAACCGTATCTCCAAGCAGCATCATAAGCGAATGGCCGCTGCGAAATCCGATCACTTCGGCAAGGCTTTCGCCGCCGCCGTCGCGCTCGATCGCGCCCAGGGATCCGATCGGAAGAGGCAATCCGGCAACTTCGATCAACCCGCCATCGCAGGCAGCAACGCGGCCGGTAAGGACTGGGCCTGCGCTGACAGAGGCTGCGCGCATCCGCGCCAGCTCCAGCTGCATTTCGGCAAGCATCAGGCGTTTATCGAGGCCGCGCCAGCGCCAAGCGCTTCTGCAATCGCACGTTGCCAGTCTTGCGGGCCATCGCGCACCTCGCTGTCCGGCCCGGAAACCCGCAAACCGCCGCGTTGCAAGGTGGGGTCGGGCGCAACGTTGAAGCCCGCAAACGCGTCTTTCGCCAGCGCATCAATGTCGAGCGGGTGAAGGTGCAGCGTGCATTGCTCGGCCACACCGCTGATCCGCTCGACAGCGGCGAGGCAGCGCTCTTTTAACCCATCCGGCGACAGCGCCGCCTCACCCAGGACCTGCGCACACAAAGCCAAAACGCTTTGTTGCAAATCAATCGTCAGCGTCTCGATCGCAGCGGCATCCAGCGTTCGAAAAGCAAGCCGCAAAGCGCGAATATGCTCAATCTCGGGGCGCAGCGCCGCTTCCGCCTGGCGTTGTCCTTCTGCGTAGCCCTCTGCAAAGCCATCCGCGCGCGCTTGTTCGATGGCGCTTAGCTCGCGCTCGCCCGGATCAGGCTCGAGGATCTCCGGTTCGCAGTCTGGCTCGGGCGGAGCAGGTATCGGCGCGGGGGCAACCTGCGCAAAGGGCGAGGCGGCGTTGAAATTTTGCGGGCCTGCCTTCTGGGCGATCCAAGGCGGCGCTGTGGTCGCGCGCGCGTCCTCAGAGCCCAGCGCGGCAAGCCAGTTAGACGAACTCGCCATCGTCGCCTCCGATCACGATCTCGCCTTGCTCTGCGAGCGACTTTGCCAGATCGATGATCTTGCGCTGCGCCACGGCCACATCGGCACGCGACAAGCGTCCGCGCAGCTCGATCTCGTCCTTGATGCCGTCCGCCGCGCGGCTCGACATTGATGCGAAGAACGGCGCGCGCTGCGCCTCGGGAATGCCTTTGAGCGAATCGATGAGCGCATCGTTGTCGACGTCGCGCAGCAGGCGGCCCATCTGCTGGGGATCGAGCTCGAACAGCATTTCGAAGGTGAACAATTCCTCTTCGATCCGCTCGGCAAGCGGTGCGTCTTTCTGAGCGATGGCAGGCAGCACGGTGTTCTTGAGCTCGCCTTCGGCAAGGTTGATAAGATTGGCCGCCTCGCGCGGACCACCAAGCGTGAGAGCGCTGGCGCCAAAGTTTGCGCCGATGCGCTGCGAGAGCAGATTGTCGATCATCTCCATCGCCTGGCCCGAAATCGTGCCCATCTTGGCCACCCGCGCCACCACGGCGGATTGCGATTGCTCATCCAGCGCAGAGAGCACTTCGGCAGCAGGCTCAGGATCGAGCAGCAAAAGCAGCGCCGCGATCACTTGCGGATGCTCCCCTTCGATCAGCTTCAGAACCACCGAAGGCGCGAGCCAGCGCGCCATCTCGATCGAGCGTGGGCGTTCATTGGGCGCGATGCGCAGCATCATGCTCTCTGCCTTTGTAGAACCGAGCGAGCGCTCCAATAGGCCACGCACCCGCACAGACCGATCGCGCGCTGGCAGGATCTCGCGCGCGGCTTCTTTGGCGAAGTCTGCCACCGCTTCAGCGATCTGCGGCGGCTCGATATCGCCCAGCGCACACATCGCCGCGCCGATCTTCTCCAGATCGTTTGGCTCCATTCGCCCGAGCAGCAAGGCAGCCTCTTCATCATCGAGCAACGAGATGAAGACGGCCGCGCGCTCAATTCGGCTGAGCCTAGGTTCCGGCGCCGCCGCTTCGGCTTGTTCGCCTTCGATTGTGTCCGCATCTGCCATGATTAGGCCCCTTGTTCGGCAGTTTCAGCTTGCGGCTGGATCATGCGCTGGATCGCCTCGAACGCCCGGTCAGGCTCATCTGTGGCAAGCTTGCGCGCCTGCTCAACCTGGATCGGGAGATCGCCAAAGGGCGTCTCCTCGCTTTCCGACGCCTCGCTTTGCCCTTCATCCTCTCCAGTGCCCTCAGCCGCAATCCGCTCGGCCCCTTCTGCGGCTTCGATTTCTTCGGCCTTGGCTTGCTTGTCCTTCTTCGTATCACCGCGCAGCATGGCGAGGATCGGGCGGACAGCGAAAAACAAGACAAGCAGCACCGCAATTAGAGCCGTGCCTGAGCGCAAAGCGAGTGCGAACCACCCTTGCTCATAGAACGGCGGCGCCGCGATCTCGCGCGTCTCGAATGCGCTTACCACCACTTCAACCGTATCGCCGCGCGCATCATCAGCGCCCACCGCCGCGCTCACCAGCGCTTGCAATTGTTCCGGAGTAAGCGGCGAGGCGGCCGTCATCGCATCCTGGCTCACTGCAACAGCAACCGAGAGTTTCTGCAAGCCGCCTGCACGCGTGGATGTGACAGCAACTTCGCGATCGAGTTCGAAATTCCGATTGGTCGCCGTTTCCGTGTCCGTTGGGAGAGGCGCCTCGGCACCCTGAGCCTGCGCCTCATCCACCGCTCCCGCTTGGGGGGCGCCGTCTACGAGCGCTGCATCAGGCGGCGGCGTGTTGGCAGGTACACCGGGCACACCACCGGGCGCGCGCGCGGACATCCGGGTGGCGCTGCGCTCGCTCTCGGACCGCACCGCGCCCTCTTTATCATAGCTTTCGCGCGCGCTGGTAACTTCGCTTTCGTTGAGCTTGACCTGGACCTGGCTGGAGAAGTTCCCCTCACCCAAGAGCGGCGTGAGGAGCGAGGCAACCTGCGTCTGCAGCTTGGCTTCGAATTCGCGCTGCAAGGTCAGGCCATCCATTTCGGCATCGCGCTTCGCTGAAAGCAGCCGCCCGTTCTGATCGACAACGCGAACCGCATCCGCTGTCATCCCCGGCACTGAAGCGGAAACCAGATTGATGATCGCTTCAACCTGACGCTGGCTGAGCGAGCGACCGCTGACAAGGCGCAGCATTACAGACGCTGAAGGGGGGCTGCTGTCACGCACGAACACAGAGCGCTCCGGCGTCGCCAGATGCACGCGCACCGCCTCAATGCCATCAATCTCTCGGATCGTGAGCATCAATTCGCGCTCGCGCGCCAGGCGCAATCGCTCACCTTCAAGCGTGCGGCTTGATCCCAGCGGAATGGCATCCAGCATCTCGGTTGCGCCCTGTGGCGCGGCCAGCCCAGCATCGCTCGC
>JBCBOW010000249.1:0-3880 GCA_039821045.1 Pseudomonadota bacterium | reverse complement strand
GCCGCGCACCTTGTCGATCTTGTCGTATGAGATCTCAGGGAACACGATCTGCTCCTTAAGGCCCATCGCGTAGTTGCCGCGCCCGTCAAACGACTTGTCGTTCACACCGCGAAAGTCGCGGATGCGGGGCATGGCGACCGTGATCAGGCGATCGAGGAATTCGAACATACGATCGCGGCGCAAGGTCACCTTGCAGCCGATCGGCATGCCTTCGCGCAGCTTGAACTGTGCGATTGACTTCTTCGCCTTGGTGATCACCGGCTTCTGACCTGCGATCAGCGCCATTTCTTCTGCCGCCGTCTGGACCTTCTTCTTGTCCTGGCTCGCCTCGCCCACGCCCATATTGAGCGTGATCTTTTCAAGCTTGGGAACCTGAAGACGATTGGTGTAGCCAAACTTCTCGGTCATGGCCTTGACGATCTGCTCGTCATACTTGGCCTTCATCCGGGGCGTGTAGGTATCAGCCATCGATGGTCTCCCCACTCTTCACGGCAACGCGGACCTTCTTGCCATCCTGCTCTTCAAAGCGGACGCGGGTCGGCTTGCCATCCTTGGGATCAGCCACAGCCACCTTTGAGATCGGCATCGCAGCGGGCTTACGCTCAATGCCACCTTGCGGGTTAAGCTGGGTCGGCTTGTTGTGGCGGGTGATCACGTTGATGCCCTCGACGAGGACTTTGCCCTCTTTTGGCATGACCTGGCTCACCGTGCCGGTGCGGCCCTTGTCCTTGCCTGAGAGAACGACAACGCTGTCGCCCTTCTTGATCTTTGCAGCGCTCATCACAGCACCTCCGGAGCAAGCGAAATGATTTTCATAAAGCCGCGGCCACGCAGCTCGCGAACCACCGGACCAAAGATACGCGTGCCGATCGGCTCTTCGCTCTTATTGACCAGGACAGCGGCGTTGCTGTCAAAGCGGATCACGCTGCCATCAGGGCGACGAACGTCCTTTGTGGTGCGCACGATCACAGCGCGGTGAACATCGCCCTTTTTGACCTTTGCACGCGGCTGAGCCTCTTTCACAGAGACCACGATCACGTCGCCAACGGAGGCAAACCGGCGCTTTGAGCCGCCCAGCACTTTGATGCACTGGACGCGCTTTGCGCCGCTATTGTCCGCGACGTCGAGATTGGATTGCATCTGGATCATGGATCCGGTTTCCTTCTCTTGGCTTGCTGGGACACCCGATTACCGTCCGGGGCTCAGCAGTTCCTCGTCTACTTCTCGTCCCCGTCTTGGCGGAGACCTACTAATCAATTACCCGCCGCCTCGACATCGAGATCAGCTTCAACCGCCTGCACCCCGCCCGAGACAACGCGGTCTTTCACCGCCCAGGTCTTGGTCTTCGAGATCGGCTTGGTCTCTTCGATGCGAACAACATCGCCAATCGTGTATTCATTGGCTTCGTCATGCGCGTGATACTTCTTCGAGCGACGGATGATCTTCCCGTACAGCGGGTGTTTCACCTTGCGCTCAACCAGAACAGTCACAGTTTTGTCGGTCTTGTCGGAGGTGACAGTCCCGATCAGGATACGTTTGGGCATTGTCTACTCCTTCAAGCTTTCGCTGCCGCAGCAGCCGCCGCGCGCTCGTTCTGAAGCGTCTTGATCTGTGCGATCGAGCGACGCACTTCCTTAACGCGGCTCGGCTTTTCAAGCTGGTTGGTCGCCGCCTGGAAACGCAGGTTGAACTGCTCTTTCTTCAGATCGACGAGCTCGGCTGAAAGCTGATCGTCAGTCTTGGTGCGAAGGTCTTCGATATCAGCGGCCATTACTTCTCACCTCCCAGGTGCGAGGTGTCGCCCAGGCGCGCGACGACCTTGGTCTTGATCGGCAACTTCATCGCAGCGCGTTCAAACGCGAGCGCGGCAACCTGGCCATCGACACCATCAAGCTCAAACAGGATACGGCCCGGCTTCACGCGCGCAGCCCAGTATTCCACCGAGCCCTTGCCCTTACCCTGACGCACTTCGGCAGGCTTTTTCGAGACCGGCACGTCCGGGAAGACGCGGATCCACAGGCGGCCCTGACGGCGCATGGCGCGCGTGATCGCACGGCGAGCCGCTTCGATCTGACGCGCAGTGATCCGCTCAGGCTCAAGCGCCTTGAGGCCATAAGAGCCGAAGTTAAGCGTGGTGCCACCCTTGGCATCGCCCTTAATCTTGCCCTTGAACTGCTTGCGGTATTTGGTTTTCTTCGGCTGAAGCATTGTCTCTTACCTATCTCAGTGGTCCCTCGCTCAGCGCGCCGGACGCACTCCCGAAGTTTGCGATTCCATCATCAAGCGGTCCTGTGCGGTCGGATCGTGACCCAGGATTTCGCCTTTGAAGACCCACACCTTGATGCCGATGATGCCGTAAGCGGTCAGCGCTTCAGCTTCAGCGTAATCAATGTTGGCGCGCAACGTGTGCAGCGGCACACGGCCTTCGCGATATTGCTCAACGCGCGCGATTTCCGCGCCGCCCAGACGACCGCCGCAAACGATCTTGATGCCTTCAGCACCCAGACGCATGGCGGACTGCATCGCGCGCTTCATCGCCCGGCGGAATGCCACACGGCGGATCAGCTGATCGGCAATGCCTTGCGCAACGAGCTTGGCGTCGATCTCGGGCTTGCGGATCTCAACGATGTTGAGCTTCACTTCGCTGTCGGTCATCTTCGAAAGCTTGGCGCGCAGCTTTTCGATGTCTGCGCCCTTCTTGCCGATGATGACACCGGGGCGAGCCGCGTAGATCGAAACGCGGCACAGCTTGGCCGGACGCTCGATCACCACCTTCGAGATCGCTGCCTGCGGCAGGTTCTTGGTGATGTAATTGCGGATCTCGATGTCTTCCTTGAGCTGGCCGGCATAGTCGCGGCCTTCCGCATACCAGCGGCTGTCCCAAGTGCGGTTGATCTGAAGACGCAGACCGATCGGATTACTCTTCTGACCCATGGTTTATGCCTCTTCTTCTTCGCGAACGACGATGCGCAGCTTGCTGAACGGCTTCAGGATGCGGGTCGACTTGCCGCGACCGCGGGTGTGAAAGCGCTTCATCGTGATCGATTTGCCAACGCTGGCCTCGGCAACGACGAGCGCGTCGACGTCGAGATCGTGGTTGTTTTCCGCATTCGCGATTGCAGATGCGAGAACCTTGCTCGCATCCTTGGCCATCGCCTTTTTCGAGAAAGAGAGGATGCTCAACGCTTCCTCTGCCTTCTTGCCGCGGATCAGCTCTGCAACGAGGTTGAGCTTTTGAGCCGAGCCGCGAATTTGCGTGCCCACGGCCAGCGCCTCATTGTCCGCCACGCGGCGCGGTGCTTTTGCCTTGCCCATTAGCGCTTGCCCTTCTTGTCAGCTGCGTGGCCCGGGAAGTTGCGCGTGGGCGCGAACTCGCCAAGCTTGTGGCCGACCATTTCTTCCGAAACCGATACGGGGATGAATTTCTGACCGTTGTAAACGTTGAACGTGAGCCCAACGAACTGCGGCAGAATGGTGGAGCGGCGCGACCAGGTCTTGATCGGCTTGTTGGCCCCAGCGTCCTGTGCGTCCTCTGCCTTCTTGAGCAGGCTGAGCTCGACAAACGGGCCTTTCCAAACGGAGCGTGCCATCGTCTCTTACCTCTTCTTCTTCGCGTGCCGCGAACGGATGATCATCTTGTCCGTCTGCTTGTTCTTGCGGGTGCGCGCGCCCTTGGTGGGCTTGCCCCACGGCGTCACCGGGTGACGGCCACCTGACGTGCGCCCTTCACCACCACCATGCGGGTGATCGACCGGGTTCATGGCAACGCCGCGGACTGTCGGGCGAACACCACGCCAACGCTTCGCACCGGCTTTACCAAGCTTGCGCAGGTTGTGTTCGCCATGACCAACCTCACCCACTGTGGCGCGGCATTCGGTAT
>JBCBOW010000248.1:0-3878 GCA_039821045.1 Pseudomonadota bacterium | reverse complement strand
CTTCATGACACCCCAGGAATTGGCCGAAAAGGTCGGCGAAAATCTCGGCACCAGCGAATGGGTCGAAATGAGCCAGGACAAGATCAACATGTTCGCTGATGCGACGGGCGATCACCAGTTCATTCATGTCAACGAAGAAGCTGCCAAGATGACACCGTTTGGCGGCACGATCGCGCATGGCTTTATGACGCTTTCGATGATCCCTTATCTGGGCGCCAATTCAGACATGCCCAAGATCGACGGCGTGAAGATGGGCGTGAACTATGGCGGCAACAAAACCCGCTTCATCGCGCCTGTTCGCGCTGGCAAGCGTATTCGCGGCCATTGGAAGCTCCTTGAGATGATCGAAAAGCGCCCTGGCCAGTGGCAGCAGACCGCCGAGATCACCATGGAAATCGAAGGCGAAGAGAAGCCCGCGCTTATCTGCGAGTGGATCACGCAGTATTTCGTTTGATGTGAACAGGTTGCGTGGCGCTCATCGCTCGGCAGCCTTTTCATTCACGGATCGTATCACTACCCCAAACCACAAGGACACCCCCAATCATGTCACGTGACGCAGTCATCGTCTCCACCGCCCGCACGCCGATCGGGCGCGCTTACAAAGGCGGCTTCAACGCCACACCGGGCGCAACACTTGGCGCGATGTCTTTAAAGCCCGCCATCGAGCGCGCAGGGATCGAAGCTGGCGAGATCGACGATGTCGTTTGGGGCAGCGCGCTCCAGCAGGGCACACAGGCTTCAAACATCGGTCGTCAGGTCGCATTGCGCGCTGGCTGCCCGGTGACCGTTGCGGGTCAGACCATGGATCGCCAGTGTTCATCGGGCCTGATGTCAATCGCAACCGCGGCTAAGCAGATCGTCGTCGACGGCATGGACGTTGTCGCGGGCGGCGGTCAGGAATCGATCAGCCTCGTGCAGACGCCGGAGATGCGCTTTACGCCGGATCCGCAGCTCATCGCGATGCATAAAGACGTCTACATGTCCATGCTCAACACCGCCGAGACCGTGGCGACGCGTTATGGCGTCAGCCGCGAAGCGCAGGACGAATACGCGCTTTCCTCGCAGCAGCGCACCGCCGCCGCTCAGCAGCGCGGCGCATTTGACGATGAGATCGTTGCGACCACGACGACCATGATGGTCAAGGACAAAGCAACGGGCGAAGTCAGCCAGCAGGAAGTCACCATCGAGAAGGACGAAGGCAACCGTCCGCAAACCACGCTTGAAGCGCTGGCTGGCCTGCAGCCGGTCATGGGCCCGGACAAGTTCATCACGGCTGGCAACGCCTCACAGCTGTCAGACGGTTCGGCTGCTTCGATCCTGATGGAAGCCAAGCTCGCCGAGAAGAAAGGCCTTGAGCCTCTCGGGCGCTATGTCGGCATGGCGGTGGCGGGCAGCGAGCCTGACGAGATGGGCATCGGACCGGTCTTCGCGATCCCCAAGCTGCTTGAGCGCACCGGGCTGAAAATGGACGATATCGGCCTGTGGGAGCTCAACGAAGCGTTTGCCGTGCAGGTGATCTACTGCCGCGACAAGCTGGGCATCGATAACGATATCCTCAACGTCAATGGCGGCTCAATCTCGATCGGCCACCCCTATGGCATGACGGGCGCGCGCTGCACCGGCCACGCGCTGATCGAAGGCAAGCGCCGCGGCGCGAAGTATGTTGTTGTGACCATGTGCGTTGGCGGCGGCATGGGAGCCGCGGGACTGTTTGAAGTCTTCTAAGCGCGGTTCTTTTCGCTCACGGCGGGCCGCCTCGCGGCCATGCTTTGACCTTTGCGACTAGAAATTAGAGACGGCGTGGGAGAATTCCCGCGCCGTTTTGCTATGTGGCGTGATGACAAGGCCGCTGCGCGCGGTGTAGCCTCCCCCCGGGTCGCAACGCGGGAGGGCAAGACATGATCACAAACTCCTATCTTCGCACCATGGCGCGCTACAATCGCTGGCAGAATGAGAGCCTTTATGAGGCGGCGGCGACGCTTTCTGATGTGGCGCGGCGGCAGGATCGCGGGGCGTTCTTCGGCTCGATCCACGCCACTCTGTCACACATCTATTGGGCTGACCGTATCTGGCTCTCGCGGTTTGACTTGTGCGCTCCGCCCGATGTGCCCAACCCTGAAAGCGGACGGTTCGTAGAAGACTTCGCCGAGCTGCAGGCGAAACGTGCCGAGCTTGATGCGGTGTTGATCACATTTTGCGACGGATACGAGCCGGGCGAAGTCAAGGGCGCGCTCGAATGGTACAGCGGCGCGATCGGTGCCAACGCCAAGGCGCCATTGGGCGTGGTCATGACGCATATCTTCAATCACCAGACCCACCACCGCGGGCAAGCTCACGCCATGCTAACCGCCGCCGGGGCGAGCTCGAAGGACACGTGCCTGTTTATCATGCCGCTTGAGCTGTGGCCGGAAGCGGATGGATAGCCTTTCAGGCCCGCTCCGCCGTTCAACGCAGCAGGCTTGCACGGAATCTCACAGCGTTAGACTTGCCGATCACAATATAGTCTGGCCCCGCTGGCTCAATATCAGCGTAGTTTCGCTGCTCGCATCCAATCCTTTGGCAAGACAACCCATTGATCTCGGGAACAGCGCAGTAACGATCCTGTAGAATATCCGCCCGGTAGATGGTTTCTCCCTCCCAGCGACGAGGTAAGAACCATGATGTAGCGTTATTGGAAGGGATGGGGCCACAAAGGTCGAACAGCGGGATGCGCTTGATGATGTAGGAGAAGCTGTCGATCTTCTTGTCAGGCCCTTCGATGAAATAGCCCTCGTGGTCCAGCGGAACGTCGAACAGATAAGCGGATGGCTGGTTGGGTACTTTGATATGAAGATACCGCGCATCGTTTTTGGTCCTTCGCAGAACGCGATTGATCCCTTGGCGATTGACTACATAAACCTGCGCGTTCTCGACCCCGGGTCTTTTGCCCGCTTCTGAAAAAATGCTCTCTAGGGAAACGGGCTCATCCGGATTGAGTGCGGGCGTCTGTTCGGGCGCAAAAGCCAGAGGGCTCTCACCGGGCGTCTTAGTGCTTGAGATTAAGTATACAGAGCCGAACACGGCGAATGGCAGAAAAGCTGTATACGGCCGAGAAGTGCGGTTCATCAGCATAATCGCGCCCAGTAAAACAAAACCGCCAAAAAACAGCCTGCTATCTATTTGCGAACCTGCGATTTTTTCGTCAACCAAGACAGCAACTGCTAGAAAAAGGCCGACGAATAGCACGCCCAGTGTAATCGCGATGAAGCGCAGGAATTTCACCATGATCTTGAAATCACCCGTCTGACGAAAGATTTTTGCCCGCGTGTTTGTCGCGCAGTTTTATGGCGAATTTCGGAAACTAAGCAACGCTCAGCGTCAATCGCGCCTCAGCTGTCATCGCGGCGAGCACTTCTTCTGCGGGCGCATTCTCGCGGATCAGCCCCGTCCCCTCGCCCACCGTTACATGCGCGCGGGTGTAATCTTGCGCGGCGACACCCGCTTTATAGTCGGCGATGGCGGCGGATGGGTCTGCGCGTAAGGTCTCGAGGCTGTCTTCCCACTTGCGGTGGATCGCGTTGCGCAAGGCTCGGAAATCGAACTGTTGGGGCCAGTCTTTCTCGCGCAAGATATCGAACACGGCCGAGCGCGCGGTGTCATCGCCGCTTGCCTGCACCGCTGCCTCGATCGCGCCGGGCGCTGCGAGCGATTCCTGGGTCGCCCAGAGCCGCGAGCCGACAAGCGCCCCATCCGCGCCGAGCATTAGTGCCGCGGCGAGCCCACGCCCATCCGCCACGCCGCCTGCTGCGAGCAGCTCGACTTCCGGGGCATGGGACGCCAGCCAGTCCGCAATCTCGGGCACGAAGGTAAAGGTGCTGCGCCCTTGCGCGGCATTCATG
>JBCBOW010000247.1:0-3900 GCA_039821045.1 Pseudomonadota bacterium | reverse complement strand
GCGCAACATGTCCCAAAAGATCGGCTCCAGACTGATGGAGGTCTTGTGCCCGGCGATCGCGATCGAGCGTTTCACAGGGGGGTGATAAGGCACAGCCATCGCGGCATTGGCCTTTACGCATTTGTCTTGCAGGGGCCAAGCGATCTTGGCGCCTGAAGAACGCTTCTAAGCCGCGCGGGCTTTGCCCAGTTCGCCAAAGTCACCTTTATCCGGCGTGCTAAAAGGCTGGAGCTTGAGCGCAGTGCCGGCCAGCTCGAGCAGCGTCAAAGGATGCTGGAAGCGCAGACCGTATTGCGTCTCTTCGCGCCAGCAAATCTGTCCAAGAAACTGCGGCATCCCGGCGATCTGAAAGCCGATAAGACGCTCAAGCGGATGATCGCTCAGGCTTTCAAACTTGGCGCCATGCGTTGAGATATCGAGCATCTTCGCGCCGGTCACCTCGCGCCCATCGATCAGCCTTACGTCCGCTTCGAACTCCAGGCGCACCGGACGCGCTTCGAACGGGGCGCTTTCGTGCATGAATTCTTCGAGCGAAACCGTCGTGGCAAAGCGGTAACCTGCCTGACGCTTGCCACACCAGACGCGTTCAATCGGGTATGTCAGACCATTGGCAAGCGCGAGGATGATGCGCTCGTCAGGCGGGACATCGTGCAGAAACGAGATCGAAGTGCCGATTTCAGAGACATCGCGCACCACACAGACATATTCGCCCGTTTCGCAGGCAACCTTGGCGCTGCGCAGCATCAGCGAGCGGCGGCGCGCTTCACGGCGCTCGCGTTGCGCGCTGATTGCCTCAGACGCCGCCTCGTGTGCCTCACCATCGCTCGCGGGCGCGGCGCTTGCATTGTCATTTGGCATTGCCGTCATGATGAGGCCTCCTGTGGTTCTCGCCTGGTCCATCGTTATGGATAAGAGGAGGTAACCCAGGTTGGTTAACTAAACGCTAAATCATGCACTGTGCGCAATCTTCGCTGGGGCAAGCCAGCTCAATACATATGCTGGCCGCCATTGATGCTCATGGTGGAGCCCGTCACAAAGCCCGCCTCTTCAGAGCACAGGAAGCTCACGCCGCGCGCGATTTCGCTCGCTTGGCCAAGGCGGCCCACGGGGATCTTTGCAACGATCTTTTCGAGCACGTTTTCAGGCACAGCGGCGACCATATCAGTGTCAATATAGCCAGGCGCGATCGCGTTGCAGGTGACCCCGAACTTCGCGCCCTCTTGCGCCAGCGCTTTGGTGAAACCGTGAATGCCCGATTTGGCGGCCGCATAGTTGACCTGACCATATTGGCCCGCTTGCCCGTTGATCGAGCCGATGTTGACGATCCGCCCCCATTTGCGCTCGCGCATTCCGGGAAAGCAGGCTTTGGCCATGTTGAAACAGCCGCCCAGATTGATCCGCATGACTTCGTTCCAATCATCAAAGCTCATCCGGTGGAGCGTGCCATCGCGTGTGATGCCTGCGTTGTTGACCACCACATCAATCGGCCCGATTTCATCTGCAACCTTTGCGCAGCCGGCTTGCGTCGCTTCGTGATCGCCCACATCCCACTTGACGCATCTGACGCCGAGTGATTCTTCGCAGGCATCGGCGGCTTTGCTGTTTCCGGCGTAATTGGCGACGACGGTGAAGCCATCGGCTTTGAGTTGCTCACAAATGGCCCGCCCGATCCCACGGGTGCCGCCGGTGACGATGGCTACACGACTCATGCTGTTCTCTCCCGGTGTGTTTGCAAGGGAGCGTAGCGGTGCGGCAGGGTCAGACAATAAAAAAACCCCGTCCAAGCGGGGTCTTTCAAACTAAAGTCTCATGCGCTGGCGCGCTGAAGCGTGGCTTAGAATTTGATTTGTGTCCCGACATAGACAGCCTGGCTGTCTTCGATCGAGTTGGTCAGCGGGTCCAGACGCTCGCGCTCCTGACTATAGCGCACCCCGGCGCGCACATCGACCTTGGAGGAAATCGCGAAGCTGCCGCCCAAATCAACCGTTTGTGCAGCGCTCGCATCGAGTGTGTTGGGCGAACGGCCTGCAACGCGCTCGTCTTCAAGCTCGATCAGCGGTTTGAGGCGGCTGGGCTTCTTGCCGGCGCTCGGCTCGTATGGCTCAAACTCGGCAAGATCGGGCATGCTGAGATTGCGCACGCTTGAGGGCAAACGCACCTGGCTTGATGCCGGGCTGCTGGGGATGGCGCGAACTGTGCGCGCAAAACTGGTGTAACCGCGCGCGGCTCCGAGATCGAAACGCTGGGTTTCCAGCGCTCCCAGACCTTCACCCTTGCCAACGTTCGAATCGATGGCGCTGCGCACCGAAATCGCCTGAGCGGTGTCATTGTCGATCCGAACAGCGACCGTGACGGTGCGGCCCTGGCTGATGCCGCGCAGCGCGGGATTGGCTGCAGCAGGCGTAAACCGGATGCCGCGTTCGCGCGCTTTGGTTGCGACTCGGGCGGCAAGATCGGGATCAACAGCCGCCGGTGTGAACAGATCGATGGCGCTCTTGTTCACGCCGTCTTCCGCGCCTGAAGACAGGGTAACCAGCGCCAGACTTGCCGTGGGAAGAGCCAGCATCGATACCGCGCCCACGGCCAAGAGCGGCAGCGAAAGCCGCTTTTTGACAGAAAAGGCACGCACGTTAGACACTGAACTTGTGACCTCACTCAATCGGTAATGACCCAGTTACGCTTTCAAACCGCAAATGGTTCAATGCAAATCCCACCTGAACCGGGCATGATTTGAAGCCTATCACCACCTTTATAACAGCACGATAAATCCAAACTTCGCTATCTGGCAAATACTTCGAAGAGCTAGTGCAAGGAATGCGAAACACCTGTGTCCTGCGGTACACAGCGTCATAAAATTGTCATAAGGTATTATGCCACATGCAGCTTTTGGTTAAAGCTGCGGCTGGTCGCTGCTTGTAACACAATGTGGCAGGGGCAGCGTGGCAGGGGTGGCGCATTTTGCCGCGCATGGGCGCTCGTATTGCCGCGTCCGGTCGATGTTGGACAAGAACCCGCACTTGCCCACCGGAGCGCGCGCTTTATAGAAAGCCTTCGATTGCTAACCAAAGGAACTGCAACGCTGTGAACCGCGCCACTTTCGTTTTGTCTCGTACCGCTCTTGTCCTGGCCACTGTGGCTGCGCTTGGCGCTTGCTCGCGCGGTGATCGGCCCACGAGCGAGCTGCAATCCGCGCAGATCAACACGATCGGTGTCAACGCGTTCCTATGGCGCGCCGCGCTTGAAACGGTGAGCTTTGCGCCGCTGCTTCAGGCAGACAGCGCGGGCGGCGTGATCGTGACCGATT
Source organism: Pseudomonadota bacterium (assembly GCA_039821045.1). Lineage (GTDB taxonomy): Bacteria > Pseudomonadota > Alphaproteobacteria > Sphingomonadales > Sphingomonadaceae > Erythrobacter. The sequence goes on along the minus strand of JBCBOW010000247.1, from coordinate 596 downwards.
GGTATGCCAATCCTTCGAACCCCAATGAGCGGGTGAAGATGACGATCACGATCCTCGATCAGGATCTGCGTGCCGATGCTCTTCGGGTTGCGGCGGTGCGCCAGGTCGCAGAAGGCCCCGGCTGGGTCGATGCGCCGGTGCAAGCTGCGACAGTGCAAAAGCTTGAAGATATCATTCTCACTAAAGCGCGTGATCTGCGTCGCAAGGCGATCGCCAGCTAAGCCGTTTACGCCGAGGCGCCTCCCATAGGACCGCTGACATGACTGACACTCGATTCGATCCGTCAACCGCAGACGGACGGTGGCAAAGCGCATGGGCTGCTGCTGAGACCTTCGCGGCGGATTCGGCAAGCGACAAGCCTAAGAGCTATATCCTTGAGATGTTCCCCTATCCATCGGGGCGCATCCATATGGGCCATGTGCGCAACTACACGATGGGCGATGTGCTTGCGCGCTATAAGCGCATGCGCGGCTATGAGGTGCTTCACCCGATGGGGTGGGACGCGTTTGGCATGCCAGCGGAAAACGCGGCTATGGAAAAGGGCGTGCACCCCGGCGCGTGGACCCGTTCCAACATCGCCGCGATGAAGGCGCAAT
>JBCBOW010000246.1:0-3913 GCA_039821045.1 Pseudomonadota bacterium | reverse complement strand
GGAAAAGCGCCGCCAGCACTGGGCTACCTCATACGGGCCCTTTTCGAACGCCTGATCCTTCAGGGAAAGTGGGAACCGATTTCTCGCCCGGAAGGATCAGCAAAAGGAGAATAGAATATGCGTCACGGAATTTCGCAGCGTAAGCTGAGCCGCAAATCGGGCCACCGCAAGGCCCTGTTCCGCAACATGGCGGCAGCGCTCATCAAGCATGAGCAGATCATCACCACGCTTCCCAAGGCTAAGGAACTGCGTCCCTATGTCGAGAAGCTGGTGACGCTCGCCAAGCGCGGCGGCCTCTCGAACCGTCGCCTCGCCATGAGCCGTCTGGGCGATGAGACGCAGCTTAAGAAGCTCTTTGACGAACTTGCCGAGCGCTACAGCGACCGCGAGGGTGGCTACACGCGCGTTATCAAAGCGGGCTATCGCGAGAGCGATGCAGCGCAGATGGCTGTCATCGAATTCGTTGATCGCGATATCGAGGCCAAGGGTCAGGATTCAGGTCCGGTGATGGCTGAAGAGAGCGAATACGCCGAGGCCTAAGCCGCGCGAGGCGATACGGCGAACCGGTAAAAGACAAAGGGCTGGCGGAGTGATCCGCTGGCCCTTTGTCTTTTGGCTCCACTCGCTTAGGGGTTGGGGCATGAAAAAGCTTCTCCTGCTTGGCGCCATCGCCGTCTCGCTCGCCGCACCTGCCACCGCTCAAAGCGCGCAAGAGCGGCTCGATGCCCGCTACGACCGGGCGCTGGCCGCGGGGTACAAGGCGCTGTTCCTATGCAGCGCGATCGCTCACGCAGAGGCCAACGGCACGACCCGCACGCCTGAGAGCGTTCACGAATGGGAGCTCACTGGCATTCAGGCCCCGCTCGATGAGATTGTGCGCGATCTCGATTACACGATCGAACGGCACCAAAACGGCACGGTGGAGCGCGTGAGCGTGGTCTGGGATGATGTGCTCGATCGGCGCTATGCGATCCACCTTGATAAAGGGCGCGGATGCGCTCTGACGCCGATTGCCGGCGAGCGCGAGATGTATGGGCGCCCCGCCAACACGCCCGCAGCGCGCGCCCGAGAGGTGGCTGCGATCACGCCATTTCCAGCATCGCTGAGCGATCTTGCCGATGCCGCGTTCGCAGGCGGCTATGGCGATGGCGCGCGAACAACGGCCGTGCTCGTTCAGCGTGACGGTGCGCTTGTCGGTGAGCGCTATGTCGAAGGGTTTGACCCGGCAACGCCTCAGCGGACATGGTCCGTCGCCAAGAGCCTTGCGGCAACGATCATTGGTGCTGCCGTCCAGCGCGGCGATGCTGATGTTAGCGCGTCTGCGGGTCTCGGCTATTCACAGGGCGATCCGCGCCGCGCGATCACGATCAATGACGCTCTGCGCATGGCGAGTGGGCGCTATTCTGACACAGCGGGCAACCGCACCGATCCGATCTATTGGGGCGGGGCCGGCGTGCGCGAGCGGGCGCTGCAATGGCCGCTCATCCACCCGCCCGGCACAGTCTATCGCTACGCCAACAACGATACGCTGGTCGCGATCCAGGCGATTGCAAAGACGTTCAAGGAGAGCCCGCCTGCCGACCTGTTCGCCAGGCTCGGCATGACGCACACCGTGGCCGAGATCGATTGGCGCGGGCAATATATCCTCTCAAGCCAAGCGTGGACCACCGCGCGCGATCTTGCAAAGCTTGGCCAGCTCTATCTCAATGATGGCGTGTGGGAAGGCGCGCGCATTCTGCCTGAAGGCTGGGCTGATTATGTCTCCAACCCGTCCGGCCCGCAGCCCGAGGGCACCCAGTGGGGCTATGGCGCAGGGTGGTGGACGTTTCGGCGGCCGGAAGGCAACGCGTTCGAAGGCATCCCCGACGACGCTTTCGCTGCGCGCGGCAATCGCGGGCAATATGTCGTCGTGGTGCCAAGCCGCGATGTCGTGATCGTGCGGCGCGGAGAGGATATGCTGGGCACGCGCTTTGACATTGCAGGCTTCACCAGAGACGTCCTCGCGGCGCTGGGTGACTAGGTCTCACCAACCGCGACACCGCGATACAATCGTTCATGTTAAACGTTTAAAGCCTGAACGCTTGCTGCAAGACCCGCTCAGACTCATCTCAGAATCATTCATCTAAAAGGCTCTCAGAGTGAACGGAACTTCTTCCGTCACCGAACCCGAGGATGAACCCGATGACTGACTGGACCAACAAAGTTTCCAAGGGAATGCTCGGGACTGTCGCGGCAGGCGCGATGGCCCTGGCTTCCGCAACCCCGGCTTTGGCCGATGATTACAACCACCGCAGCAAAGGCGGCATTGGTGCTGAAGAAGTGATCGCCGGTGCGCTGGTGATCGGCGGTATCGCTGCGCTCGCTGGCGCGTTTGATGGCGACCGCAACGATCGCCGTTATCGCGATCGCCGCTTTGCTTACAATGATCGCGGTTTCCGTGGAATAAGCCCGCGCCGCGCGATCAATCGCTGTGTGCGCGCCGCTGAAAATCAGGCCCGTCGCTTTGGAGGCTGGCGCTTTGCAGACGTAACCCAGGTGCGCGATGTTGACCGCACGCGTGGTGGCTTCCGCGTCTCCGGGCGCATCCAGGTCGAAGGCAACCGCAAATTCCGTCGCAACTTCGATCGTGGCCGCTTCACCTGCTACTTCGATGGTCGCGGACGCCCGCTGATCGACTTTGATGGCGTGCGTGGTCTGCGCTGATTAACCACACATTTGAGCTCCCATGGGGGTCATGGAGGGATGCAGCGGGCTTGACGGTCCGCTGCATCTTCCTGCGCGTCTGAGAGTGTACCGCGCTGTTCCACCAAAGGACGCTTTGTCGCAGAACGTATCAATCGGTTCAGGCGGGCGTAAGGCTTCGCTTGGTATCGGCTTTCTATCAACTGGGCCTGTGGTGGACGCCCACTTCTGATGAAAGCATTATGAAACAGGAGGGAGCATTCATGGCTCTGACACCACGCATCTCAAAATCGACAGTCAGCGCATTGAGCCTGGCAGCGGCGCTTTCGATAGCAGCCGCGCCCGCTCAGGCAGCGGATATTCCCGCGCAAGCAACCGCGGGATCGCCGCTCGCGCTGACCGGTGCGTTTGATCGCAGCTCATTTGACACCACCACCTATGACGGCAACGCAGACATTCGCGAATGGCGCCGTTGGGGCCGTCGTGGATGGCGCCGAGGCTGGCACGGTCGCCGGCATCGCGGGATTGGCGCAGGCGAAGTGATCGCTGGCGTTGCGATCCTGGGCGGCATCGCCGCTATTGCAAGCGCCAACAACAATCGTCGCCGCGATCGCGATGTCGTGATTGTGGAGCGGGAACGGTACCGCGCTGATGTGCGCGATGATTACCGCTACGATGAACAGCGCGACATTCAGCGCGATCAGGAAATCCAGGAGCTGCGCCGCCGCACGGATGAGCAGCAGCGCGAGATTGAATATCTGCGCAGCCGCGGGCTCGATGCGAGCCGTGTCTCAGGCGCGGAGGCCCGTCAGAATGCGCTTCCCCCGGTTTCCCAGCTTCCCCCCGTCACAGCCCCGCTGACCATTGATGGCGCGATTGATCGCTGCACGCAGGTGGTTGAACTCGACGCGCAAGTGAGCGGGATTGACGGCGTTGACCGCACGCAGAGCGGCTGGAGTGTGCGCGGCCGGATCGCTGATGGTCAGAGCTTTTCCTGCGAGGTCGGGAACGATGGCCAGATCCAGCGGCTGAGCAATGGCGCGTTTTCGAGCCTCGGCGGAACGCGCGACACGCGCGATGTGCGCTATTATGAGACCCAGCGTGCCGCGGGCCAGTGGAGCGATGATCGCTACGCGGATGCGCGCGGCGCGATGAGCGGGCAGCGTTTTGCCGATGCGCGCTATGCGAGCCAGCGCGGCGCTTATCCCAGCGGAACCACCGAGCGCGTGGG
>JBCBOW010000245.1:0-3923 GCA_039821045.1 Pseudomonadota bacterium | reverse complement strand
GGCTTCAAAACCGAGTTCCTCGATGGTCAGGTTCGCTTCAACGGTTCGGCGTTCTTCGTCGACATCACCAACCTGCAAACCTCGATCTTCGACCCCTCAATCACCAACCTGTTCTTCGCGGACAACGCCGCGAACGCAGAGATTTACGGGCTCGAAGCGGACTTCGTGATTGCGCCCTATTCGCTTCCGGGCTTCACTATCGCCGGCGCATTCTCGATCCTCGACACCGAGATCACGGAGATCCTGATCCCCACGACTGACGTGTTGGTCGGCTCCGAACTCGCCTACGCGCCGCCGTTCCAGGGCAACATTCGCGCGCGCTACGAGTGGGACCTTTCGAGCACGCTTGAGGCCTACATTCAGCCGCAAATGACCTATTCGGATGCGAAGTTCACCGATGTGGTCGAGATCAACAGGCTCGAGCTTGATAGCTACACAACCTTCGATCTTGCCGTTGGCGTCAAAGAGGACCGTTGGTCGTTTGAAGTCTACGGCGAAAACCTCTCTGATGAGCGTGCTCAGATTTCGGGCAATTTCGGCAATGACCGCCCGCGCATTGTGGTCAATCGCCCGCTGACCGTCGGCTTCCGGGTCGGTTTCAACTACTGATCCGATAGCAATTGCAGGCAAAGGCGGCGGGCAGGGCTTGGCTCTCCCCGCCGTTTTGCTGTTAAGGGCGGTATATGGACACTCCTGAAACCACGCTTAAGCAGGCGCAAGAGGCGCTCCAGGCAGGCCGTTTTAGCGATGGGTTGGCTTTGGCACTGGAGGTGCTCGCGCAGCACCCGGACGATGGAGATGCGCATTACATCGCCGCGATCGCTTCGCGCTATCTTAAGCGATTTACCGAGGCCGAGGCTCACCTGACAGAACTCAAGGCAGCCAAGCCGGAGTATGGGCGCGGCCATCAGGAAGAAGGGCATTTGGCACTTGCCATTGGTGATACGAGCCGCGCGCTCGCTGCTTATGCGCGCGCCACGCGGTTCAATCCAGCGCTGGAAGCCAGTTGGCGTGAACTGGCGCGTTTGCTCACGCAAGCGGGCCGGACAGTCGAAGCGCAAACCGCGCAGGCTCAGCGCGATCGTTTGCAAAACCTCCCGCGTGAGCTTGTCGCGGTGACACATCATCTGGCCGAAGGGCGACTTTTGCGCGCTGAGGAGATCTGCCGCCATTACATGAGGCGCCATCCGCGCGATGTTGAAGGGATGCGGTTGCTCGCGAAGATCGGCATCGAATTCGGCATCCTTGAAGAAGCGGAATTCCTGCTCGAAAGCGCTGTCGTGTTCGCGCCTGACGATATCCAATTGCGCTTGGATTACATCGATGCCCTACGGCGCCGACAGAACTTTGCAAAGGCCATGGACGAGGCTGAAGCCCTGCATGCCCGCGATCCGGGCAATCCGCTGTTTCAATCGCGCCTGGCGATCGAGAGCATCCAGACGGGCGAGTACGAACGGGGCCTTGCCCTATTCGATCAGGTGCTGGAGAAGCTTCCTGGCGATCCCGCCAGCCTCACCAGTCGCGGTCATGCGCTCAAGACCAAGGGCGATCGGGCCGAGGCGGAGGCGAGCTATCGTGCCGCCATCGCTTCCAAGCCCGATCATGGCGATGCTTACTATGCTTTGGCCAATCTCAAGACCTATCGCTTTAGCCCCGATGAGGTCGATGCGATGCGCGCCCAAGTCGAACGGCCAGACCTTGCCTTTATGGACCGGGTTCATCTCAGCTTTGCGCTTGGCAAGGCGCTGGAGGACGCGCGTGAGTATAAAGAGAGCTTCGCCTTTTACGAGAAAGGCAATGCGCTCAAACGGGCTCAGACACGTTACAGCGCTGATGCGATGAGCGAAGAGCTGGCCCGCCAGCGCGAATTCTGCACCCCGGACCTGTTCAAAAAGCAGGCAGATAAGGGTTTTGCCGCAGCGGACCCGATCTTCATTCTCGGCCTGCCGCGCGCTGGTTCAACTCTTTTGGAACAGATACTTGCAAGCCATTCCATGGTTGATGGCACGCTCGAGTTGCCGAATATTCTTGCGCTTGCTCACCGTCTTCGCGGCCGTGCACCGGGCAAATCCCTATACCCCGAGGTGCTGCACAATTTATCGGCAGAGCAGCTGTCTAAGTTTGGCGAAGAATTCATCAACCACACACAGATCCACCGCGCCGGTGCCCCATTTTTCATCGACAAGATGCCAAACAATTTTCGTCATATCGGGCTGATCCGTCTCGTCTTGCCGAATGCCAAAATAATAGACGCGCGGCGCGCGCCGATGGATTGCTGTTTCTCCGGGTTTAAGCAGCTCTTTGCTGAAGGTCAGGAATTTACATACGGGCTGACCGAGATCGGGCGGTATTATTCCGATTATGTGGCGCTTATGGATCATTGGGATGCCGTTTTGCCGGGCAAGATCCTGCGGGTCCAACATGAGGATGTGCTTGATGATCAGGAGGGGCAGACGCGGCGCATGCTCGATTTCCTGGGGCTCCCGTTCGAAGAAGCCTGTCTGCAATTTCACAAGACGGACCGCGCGGTGCGCACCGCCTCGAGCGAGCAGGTGCGCGAACCGATCAATCGCAAGGGGCAGGATGCATGGAAACCCTATGAGCCTTGGCTCGGCGATCTGAAGGCGGCGCTGGGAGAGCCGGCTTAGACTGCGAGATCAAGCGAGGCGCGCGCCATCAGGCACAGGCGCCTGTGTGGTCGCCAACACAATCGCACCATCGCTATCGGGAAAGCCCAATACCAGCACTTGAGACATAAAGGGCCCGATTTGACGCGGCGGGAAGTTCACCACCGCCATCACGCGCATGCCGATAAGGTCTTGGGGCGAGTAGCGCTCCGTGATCTGAGCTGAGCTCTTCTTGATCCCAATCTCAGGGCCAAAATCAACCTTCAGTTTGATCGCAGGCCGGCGAGCCCCCGGGAAGGGTTCGGCTTCGACCACAGTGCCCGCGCGGATATCGAGGGCGGCGAAAGTTTCGTAGGTTGTCTCGTCCATGCCAATGACCTTACGGCCAGCGCGGCTTTGGCGCCACTGCTGTTGCGAGTTGTTCGCGCTTTGAGGTTAGCGCGATGTGCGATAGGTATCGATGCGAAACGGACTTTGCGTTCGAGCGTTCTGCGAAAGTCTGTCCCTCATGGAGAGCGAACGAAAATGGCAAAATTCACCCTGAACGGGCAGCCGGTCGAGTTTGACGTTGATCCTGCCATGCCGATCCTGTGGGTCGTGCGCGAGGCGGCTGGCCTCAACGGAACCAAATTTGGCTGCGGTATTGCCCAGTGCGGTGCGTGCACGGTCCACCTCGATGGTGAGCCTGTGCGCTCGTGTTCAACGCCTGTCGCCAACGCGGAAGGCCGCGAAGTGACGACCATTGAAGGGATTGCAGGACCTCAGGGCGAACTCACCAAGCTTCAGGGCGCATGGATCAGCGAGCAAGTGCCGCAATGCGGATATTGCCAGTCAGGCCAGCTTATGAGCGCGAGCGCGCTGTTGCGGGACAATCCGCAGCCCAGCGATGCCGATATTGATGGAGCGATGTCCGGCAACATCTGCCGCTGCGGCACCTATCCGCGCATTCGCCGCGCGATCAAAGTCGCCGCCGGCATGGAACAACCAAGCGTAGAGGAGGCATAAGCCATGAACGATATGACTCCTGAAAAGCCCAAGAAAAGCGCGCTTGCCAAATGGTCGCGCCGGGGTTTCATCGGCGCCGGGGTGATTGCGGGCGGTGGGCTCCTGATTGGCGTCGCCGTGCGTCCGGGCAATCCGATTGGCTCGCTTGCGCCCAAAGTTGCTGCGGGCGAGGGCGAACAGTTGATCAACAGCTGGGTCAAAATTGGCGCAGACAATGTGGTGACCGCAATTGTGCCACACTGCGAGATGGGCCAAGGCGCACACTCCGTGCTCGGCCAAATGCTGGCAGAC
>JBCBOW010000244.1:0-3931 GCA_039821045.1 Pseudomonadota bacterium | reverse complement strand
ACCGACTCAATTTCGCGTTCTTTAAGTTCAAGCATCGATCATTCCTTTGCTTTGCTTAGTGACACCCCTCGTATTGAATGTCGCTTGATTTGGTTCGACGCGCAAACAGGAAGCGCCAGAATGCAATCTGAGCGCGTCCGCGTGATCGAGTTGTTGCTTAGGCGTGACCAATTGCTGCTATGCCGGCGATGTTTGCTTATACACAAAAGTATTCAAGAGGGACTCGCCCGCGCCCGGAAGCGAGCGCACCGAGCCGCGAGGAACCGACGCTTGACTAACGCCAGAGCGTCTTGCGACTTACTTCGCTGGATCAGCGGAAGGGTCACGCAGCGCGACCAGCCCGAGATTGATCGATTCCAGCACGATCTCATCGTCTTGGTTGAAGACCTGAATCCGGTTCTTGGTCAGCCCCATTTCCGGGCGAGATTGGCTGCGGCGCTTTTCAATAAGCTTGGTTTCCACTCGCAAAGTGTCACCCGGAAATACCGGCTTCTTCCACTTCAAGCTCTCCAGGCCCGGTGATCCCAGGCTCGCGCTTTCCAACTCCTGCATATTCGCAACGATCATCGACATCAGCATGGCACAAGTGTGCCAGCCGCTTGCGGCAAGCTTGCCAAAATGCGTTTTGGCGGCGGCTTCATCGGACAGGTGAAAGGGCTGCGGATCGTATTTCTGCGCAAACTCCAGCACTTCCTCACGGGTGACTTTATAAGAGCCAAACTTCGAGACTGTGCCGACTTCATAGTCTTCAAAGTAGAGCATGTTTGCGCCTTCCATAGATCAACCGCGATCATGATCAGTTTTATCGGGCAACCTATCTATGTCAAGCGAAGCAGTCGCTACATAAGCGAAATTCGTTGGCCAATGCGCTTTTGTTTGATCCGCATCAACGCACGCGCTGGATGGCCACCCTAGGGCACTTCCTGCGTATTAGGAGGCATCACCGCGTGGCTTACAGATTACCTGAAGAACTCGCCAACCCACTCGTCATTTGGCAAACGGCAGCGGATTTGATGCTCATGGCGGTAGGCGCCCGAGTGTTGCAGGCGCGCATATGGGAGACGCCGCGATCAGGCGAAGGCGATCACGGGCACCCAGCTTCGGCGAAGCTCTCGACGGACTTTGTCGAAGAGCTCTCTGGGCGACACTAATCAGCCCCTTCACGGCCACATCTGTACTGGCAACACTTCTGAAAGGCTTGCACCTCTATTCGCTCTGGGGGCCGGGCCCGCGCGCCCCGCGCGGTGCGGCGCAAGCCAGGAGATGCCGTGTGAAGATACTCGAGCACACTAAGAGCCGGATCACTCTCTCGCTTACACCCTGGGACCAATGGATTATGCCAAGCGTTATCGGCGCGCTGTTTGTGGCCGCGGCGATTTTTCAGCCATTTGAGTTTCCGCTCTGGGCCTGGGCTGTCATGCTGGGGCTGGGCATCCTTGCCCCGCTTGCCTTTCTCTCAAGCCATGCCGCTGTGCGCGCAGAGTTCAGCCGCGCCAAGGGCCGGGTGACGATCACCCGGATGAAACCACTGGGAGGCACGTCAACCGAGACGATTGCTCTCGCTGACATTATCGGCGTTGAAGAAGTGATCGAGACCGACACCGATAACACGGACTGGCACAAGATCGAGCTCATCGTCCAAAACAAGGGCTTTGGCGCGCGCAGCAATCCGACCAAACGCGTGGCGCTTACAACCGGCCCTGTGTCAACCGACATGGCCCCTGCCGCGCGTAAGCTTGGGCGTTGGCTTGATGTGCCAGTGACGGCTTAGCGACCGCGTAGCGGCGCTTTACTCTGGAGCGAATACACAGCTTGTTTGCTTCAGGATCGCGCCCATAGGCGACATAATGCATGTCTTCGCGCACGCCTCGCACCGCCCCTCAAACAGGGCGTCGTAAAGCGCGATTGAGCGGCCGATGCCGCTGGTGCCGAAAGTGGCACAGGCGATGATGGCTTAGACGTTGAACTTGAACAGCAGCACATCGCCATCCTGAACAAGGTATTCCTTGCCCTCTTGGCGCATCTTGCCCGCTTCCTTGGCGCCCGTTTCCCCGCCCAGTTCGATGTAATCGTCGTAAGCGATGGTTTCGGCGCGGATGAAGCCTTTCTCAAAATCGGTGTGAATCTCGCCTGCGGCTTGCGGCGCTTTGGCTCCGGTGGGGAATGTCCAGGCGCGCGCTTCTTTCGGGCCGGCGGTGAAGAAGGTCTGCAAGCCCAGCAACGTGTAGCCAGCGCGGATTACCCGTGCGAGCCCGCTTTCGGTAAGCCCCAAAGCCTCAAGATATTCCGCGCGGTCCTCTTCGGGCATTGCGATAAGCTCGGCTTCGATTGCGGCTGAGACGACCACCGCTTGCGCGCCTTCCGCTTCGGCTTTCGCAAACACGCTGGCTGACATGGCGTTGCCTTCGGCCGCCTCTTCCTCCGCAACATTGCAGACATAGAGCACAGGCTTTGCCGTGAGCAATTGGGCTTGCTCAAAAGCTTTGGCTTCCTCGTCATCCTTGGGCTCGGTCAAGCGCGCCGGTTTGCCCTCGCGCAGCAATTCGAGCGCCTGGCCCAAGACGCGGCGAGCACCTTGGCTTCCTTGTCACCGCCGGTTGCGCGTTTGGCCGCGTTGGGCACGCGCTTTTCGAGGCTTTCAAGGTCTGCCAGCATAAGCTCGGTCTCAACCACTTCAGCATCCGCGATCGGATCGACCTTATTTGAGACATGCTGAATGTCATCATCCTCAAAGCAACGCAGCACATGGACGATCGCGTCGACTTCGCGGATGTTGCCGAGGAACTGGTTGCCAAGGCCTTCACCCGCGCTTGCGCCTTTGACGAGGCCCGCAATGTCGACAAAGCTGAGCTGCGTTGCGACCACCTTGGCGCTCTTGGCGATGGCGGCGATTGTGTCGAGCCGTTCGTCCGGCACTGCAACCTGGCCGACATTGGGCTCGATCGTGCAAAACGGATAGTTCGCCGCTTGTGCCGCCTGCGTCTCGGTTAGTGCATTAAACAAGGTGGACTTGCCCACGTTCGGCAAGCCCACGATCCCGCATTTAAAACCCATCTGGTGCTCTTTTTCTAAGTCTGGTTCGCGCCGCGCCCTAGCGCTGCAAGCGCGGCTTGACCAGACCGGGACATGAGCGCGCCTTAGGCGTTATGCACCGCCTTGATCCAAGGGCCATATGGCGAAGCGCCGAGCCAGTCCATCTGCGCCTTGGCGCTTGCCGTGTTGACGGCGAGCTGCGGCTTGTTGCCGGGGTGAACCGGGCGGCGCAGCGGTCGCATGCCCGCCGGGGTGGAAATCACTTCAGCCATAGCGCGCGGCACGTCCATCGGATCGGTTGAACCGCCGCCGCTGCGCTGGCCCAGGCTGGCAACCAGCGCTCTGTATCCATCAAGGTGCTTGGCATCGGCGCGTTCCAGCAGCTTGAGGCTGTTTTCGTTGGCGTTCTTCCAGATGTTCGTGGGGTAGCCGCCGGGCTCAATAATCGTCACTTCGATACCATGCGGCACAAGCTCGTAAGCGAGCTGCTCGCTCATCGCCTCAAGCGCAAACTTGGTAGGCGAATATTGACCGATGGCAGGCGCGATCACGCGGCCCAGCTGAGAGCTGACATTGATGATCAAGCCCGATTTCGCCTCGCGCATAGCGGGCAACACTGCGCGCGCCATGCGGTGCGGGCCAAAGACATTGGTGTCAAACATATGCTGCGTTGCAGCCATGTCCTGGATTTCGACCGGCCCGCCATAGGATATCCCGGCGTTGTTGATCAGCACATCAAGTTTGCCCCCTGTCGACACGAGCACTCGGTTAACGCCATTCTCGACCTGTTGGTCTGAGGTCACGTCGATTTCGAGCACTTGCAGATCGAGCTTTTCGTTGAGAGCGATGATGCGCAGCTCTTCGGCTTCCTTGCGCGGCATGTTGCGCATCGTGGCGA
>JBCBOW010000243.1:0-3930 GCA_039821045.1 Pseudomonadota bacterium | reverse complement strand
CAATAGCTTCGATTTCGGCTTCGAGCCGAGCAAGCAGCGGGTGTGCATCGCGCCCCTCAGCCAGCACCAAGTGGCGCGGCAAACGGCCAGAAACGCGCGCGTCTTCAAGCAGGCGCAGCCCTTCCACGAGGAACTGCTGCGCGCGCTTGCGATGCTTCTTGTCGCGCAAAGAGCGCCAGTATTTGACCGTGGGGTTGGAAAACCCGGAGATGTGCTTGCGCATTGGAAGGCCCCTCAGCCGCGCGGCATGCGGCGTCAATCCTCGCCAAAGCCGGCCGCGATGAGAGCGACAAGTTCATCGAGCGTTTGCGCCGCATTCTCGCCTTCAACGCGCACTTCAACCGTGTCGCCCTTTGCAGCGCCAAGCATCATCAGCCCCAATATCGATCCACCCGCCGCGCTGTTTCCATCTTTCGCCACGGTCACTTTCGCCTCCCTTTCAAGCGCAGCCACGGCGCCGACAAACTTCGCGCTCGCCCGCGCATGGAGCCCGCGCTTGTTGACGATCGTCACGCTTTGGGATTGCACCGCACTCACGACCAACCCAGCCTCAGCCCTTGGCCTCTCGTGGTGAAGCCTCGTCGTCCGAATTGCTGTTCTGGCCGAGCAATTCGCTTGCCACAGTGATATAGTTGCGGCCCGCTTCCTGCGCCGCTTCTGCCGCTTCGACGACATCCATCGATTTGCGCGCGCCAGCCAAGCGGATCAGCATCGGCAGATTGATCCCCGCGATCACTTCAACATGGCCGGCATCAAGCAGCGAGATCGCCAGATTGGACGGTGTGCCTCCAAACAGATCGGTGAGGATGATCACGCCTGATCCAGCATCGACATCTTTGACGGCCTGCGCGATCTCAGAGCGGCGCTGCTCCATGTCATCATTGGGGCCAATACACACAGTCGCTATCGCAGACTGCGGGCCCACGACATGCTCCATCGCGTGCACGAACTGTTCTGCCAAGCGCCCGTGGGTGACCAAAATCAAGCCGATCATGCGTGAAAACTGTCTCGCTTTGCCGCTGCGCGCTGTGGCGCATGCTCAATTTGCCCCGTCTCGCAATTTCCGACGATCCTCCCGGGGCATCGGCGTCAATCTCAGGGCGTGCGTGGCCCTTCAACTTCATCCGCTGCTCGAGAGCGCAAATTGCGATGGCGGACCGTGGGCGAAAATCCTGCCTCGCGCAAGGCTGTTGCCATACGCTCCGTGGTAAAGACCGAGCGGTGTCTCCCCCCGGTACAACCAAATGCGACGTGAACATGCGGTTTACCCTTGGCGTTGTAGCGCGGCAGCAAGGTCAAGAGCAGATCGCGGATTTGGCCAAACGCCGCTTCAAACGCGGGGTCCTGCGTAATGTGCGCGCCCACGGCGGCGTCGCGCCCGGTCAACTCGCGAAGCTCGGGCACCCAGTGCGGGTTATCGAGAAAGCGCATGTCGAATACGAGATCCGCGAGCGGCTGCATTCCGCGTGCAAAGCCAAAGCTTGAAAGAGTTAGCGTCATCGCGCCTTTGTTGCTGTCTGCAAACAGATCGCGCACATGGTCTTGCAATTCGTTTTTCGAAAGCGCGCTTGTATCGATCACAATATCGGCCCAGCGCCGCAGGGGGCCCAGCAATTCGCGCTCAGCGGCAATGGCGTCGCTCACAGCGCGCTCCTGAGCCATCGGATGGCGGCGGCGGGTCTCGTTGAAACGGCGCTCTAGCTCCTGGCCTGAGCAATCCAGAAACATAAACGTGATCGCGATGTCGCGGCGCGAGGCGAGGGACTTGGCAAGCGCGATAATGTCGGATGGGACGAAGCCGCGCGTGCGTGTATCAAAGCCGATCGCAAGCGGGGCGCTTGGCCCCATGGGCTGCGTGGCCGAGGTGTCCATCAGCCCTTCGAGCAAACGCACGGGGAAGTTGTCGATCGTCTCCCATCCGATGTCTTCAAGCACGCTTAGCGCGGTTGATTTACCGGCCCCGGCAAGGCCCGTGACAAGCAGCACACGTTGCGTCTCGCCGAGCGCGGGCGCATCGCTGGCATCAAAGGAAGGCGAGGGCGTCTTGGCCATAGCTTAGCCCTTTGCCCAATGGCGTGATGAGGGGAAAGGGCTTTATGCCGCTTCGCATGGCAGGCCATGCACACGCAGCGCCCATTCCGTGCGCAACGCCGGCGCCTTTGTCCCGGGCACAAAGGGCAGGATGGGGATCGGAACTCCGAAAATATCGCGCGAAACCAGCATGCTGGGAAGGCGCTCGGCATGGCCTTCCTCAACCAGCGAGAGGATCAGCGCGAGCGGCGCGCCTTGGCAAACCGGGAGCTTGATCAGCCCCACGCCGCGAATCTCCAACAGGCCTTCGATGTTGGGAGGGGGGCTCACGATCACCTGGTCCGCCTCGCGCGTCAGCCGCGCGCCATCATCGCCGATCAGCTCAGCGCCGCGATCAATGAGCGAGAGGATGAGGCTCGATTTGCCGATGCCGGGCGGGCCTTCGAGCAAAATGGCTCGGCCCTCGATCGCAACCGCGCATGCTTGCACAAGCTGTTCGGGTGTATCGCTCATACCGCTGGCAACCTCAATCGCAGACACGCACCGCCGCCGCCATCGGGCCGCGCATGCGCTGTTAGAGTTCCGTCGTGCGCTTCTGCGATAGCGCGCGCAATTGCCAGACCAAGACCTGAATGGTTGCCGAAATCCTCTACCTCAGGGCGCACCGAATGGAACCGTTTGAACACTTTTTCGCGGCTGTCTTCGGGAATGCCGGGGCCGTGATCGCACACGGTGAGCGTTACGCATTCGCCATCGTTGTGGATCTCGACTTCGATCGACGCTTCGGGCGGGGAAAAGGAGACCGCGTTGTCAAACAGGTTTTCAACCACACGCTCCAGCCTCGCGCCAACACCGAGCACTTGCGCGCGAAAGCCGCTGGTGGCGATTTCGATGCGGTGGTCCTGGTTTTCAGCACGATACTCACGCGAACCGATGATGGCGCGAACAAGATCAGCCATATCGATCCGCTCAAGCGTCGCGCGCGACATCTCGGCATCGATCCGGCTGGCATCGGAGATTTCGCTGACGAGCCGATCAATCCGGCGCACATCATGCGTGGCGATTTCGGTGAGCTCCTTGCGCAGCGAGGGGTCCTCGACACGGGGAAGCGATTCGATTGCGCTGCGCAGGCTGGCCAGCGGGTTCTTGATTTCGTGCGCGACATCGGCGGCGAAGCTGTCGACCGCATCAATCCGCTGGCGCAGTGCGCCCGTCATATCCGAAACCGCGCGCGCCAGCAGGCCGATCTCGTCGCTGCGCTCGGGCAGGCGGGGCACTTCCACTTCGCGCTCGCGCCCTTGCCGCACGCGCACAGCGGCCCGCGCGAGCTGGGAAAGCGGGGTCACGATCGTGCGCGCCAGAAACAACGAAAGCATGGCCGAGGCGAACAGCACCACCAGCACTGCAAAGCCCAAGGCCGAGCGCGCCGATTGCACGCTTTCCGAAATGTCGACAGCGTTGCGCACGGTGAGAAGGGTCGCGCCGTTCAGCCCCACTGGCGCCGCGGCAGTGATCACGGGGGTACCATCGCGCCAATCGTAAAGGCTGATCTGGCTCACCCCCTCTTCGCGCGCACGCGCCAATTCTGGCCAGGCGTCGGCTTGCTGCGCTTCAGGCTCGACATAATCAGGCACCGGCTTGGAGCTGACGATCGTATCAACGACCGCGTCAATGGCGCGCGCGGCGCGATCACTCCATCCTGTGTCCGAAACATCGGCAAATTCGAAAGCGGGCTCATCCAACGCAAAACTGTCCGCCCAAAGCCGCCCCTCTGCATCAAACATACGCAGGCGCATGCGTTGTTCCTTGCCGATCTGAACCAGCAGCGCCTCTTGGCGATCCTTGCTGGCGCCGGCGAGCGCTTCGGCGGTGATCTGCGCTTCGATGCGCGCCATCTTG
>JBCBOW010000242.1:0-3956 GCA_039821045.1 Pseudomonadota bacterium | reverse complement strand
TCTCAAGTTTGTGAGACTAACCAATTAAGCACGGGGAAAACCCCGCCAGCTTAACTAGCCAGAATATCAAGGAGCCGATACCTGCACTGTCAAACGTAATGGATACGAATGGACATGCATCACTCCGCACAGACTGTGGAGCCTGTACAGGTGTGGCATCGGCTTAAGTTAACTGGTTACTGCGACCTTGAAGCTCGCAGACCAGGCGCCGTCGCCCACATGTCCCTTCATCAAAAACCAACAATGTCAAAGAGCCACCAGACAGTAAAAGCGGACAGCCATCCCTGCCCCGATTTGCACCGGGGGACCGGCTATCCGTTTATGTTGGCGACCGAGCGTGGCGGGCGGTGGAAACCGTCAGCGCCGCGTCGGTGAGAGGGCATATATGGGCGCCCTCAGATTCGGTCAACGCCTTTTTGCAATTTTATTTCAGTGCCGCGCACAAATCGCAGATTTCCGCGGTTTGCGGCGCTGATTGCATGGTGAAAATAGGGTTTGCACGCCGAAATTCAACCGAAGCAGGGGTGGTGCGCCGCTTTCTGCCCCCTCGATCTCGCCCTCAAAGGCCCAGATTCACAATGAATCGCCCAGACACACCATGCGATCGCCTTGTGAATCGCCAACCGACTCGCTCTTTGTCCGTGTTGTGATGTTGGTCGAGGCTGAGCCGACGGATTCTTCATGATTTGCCAGTAGGGCACCTTGGATGACTCAGCCGCGTGCCCCCTACCCGCCGCGCGTGCCGCTTGGACCTGGCGATTCTCCCTCAGAGACACCCACCCTCCAAGCCTCACCCGCGGCAACCGAGACCTCGCCGGCGCCCTTTGGCGCACGCGTGCGCAGCGCGGTGGCCTGGCGATGGGGCGCACAGGTTGGCTCACAGCTCATCACCTGGACTTCAACATTCATGGTCGTGCGGCTGCTTGATCCGACCGACTATGGCCTCTTCGCCATGTGCCAGGTGATCCTGACCGCGCTCGCCTTCCTGAATGGCCAAAGCTTTGCGACCTCGCTGGTGCAGGCCGCCGATGTTGATGAGCGCCGCATCGGGCAAGTGTTCGGGCTGCTGCTGCTCTTCGCTGTTTCGCTTTGCGCCGTACAAATCGCGATTGCCCCGATGGCTGCGCACTACTTTGGCGAACCGATCGTCGCAGACATGCTGCGCTTGCAGGCTGTCATGTATTTCACCGTTCCCTTCATCGCGCTTCCCAGCGCGCTGCTTTCGCGAAAGCTCGAATTTCGCCGCCAAGCGCAGGCCAATATGGCGAGCGCGGTGTTTGGCGCTGTTGTTGCGCCGAGCCTTGCGTGGCTTGGCTACGGGGTGTGGTCGCTGGTGTGGGCGGGCATCGCCATCTTTGTCTCGCGCGCGGTATTCTTGACGCTCGCCTCGCGGCTCTGGGTTCGCCCCGTCTTCAACCCAGCAGGCGCATGGGACCTGTTCACCTTTGGCGGGCTGCTGACCTTGTGCCAGCTGTTCTGGATTATTCAGAGCCAGGCAGACATCGTGATCGCCGGCCGCGTGCTGCCGACATATGAGCTTGGCCTTTATTCGCAGGCGCTCTTCTTGACGCTCATCATCACAGCGCGGCTGCTCCCCCCGCTTAATGAAGTCGCGCTTGCCGCCTATTCCGAGCTGCATCGCGAAGGCAAACCGCTCGCGCCCTACTTTCTTAAGACCGCGCGGCTTGTGATGATGGCGAGCGCGCCTGCATTTATCGGCCTCTCGCTAACCAGCGAAGCGGCTGTGCTGACGCTGATGGGCGAAAAATGGGCACGGACGGCACCGATTGTTGAAGGTCTGGCGCTGGCGATGCCCGCATTCGCGCTGCATCTTATCTGCGCGCCTGGAACCAACGCGATGGGCCGGCCCAAGGTTTATCTCTTTACGTCAGTGTGCGGCGCTCTCATCATGCCGGTAGCGTTCCTGATCGGGATCAGCGCGGGCACCATGGGACTTGTCCACGCATGGTGGATCGCTGCGCCCTTGCTTTGCGGCATCACCCTGACGGCAACCTTGCCGCGCATCGCCCTCTCACCGCTCGCGCTCGCACGCACGCTCGCCCCGATTGCGCTTGCATGCGGGCTCATGAGCTTCACTGTGGCGAGCTTCCAAGCGCTTGTCCCGCTTGCTATCCCCTTCGTATCGCTGATCACCAGCGCGGCTCTGGGCGCTGGCGTTTACGGGGTCACCCTTTGGCTCGTCGCGCGCTCCGAGATGCTTGAGGCCTGGGCCATGCTGCGGCCCGCGCCCGCTCAAACCAGCGCCTAGGGCTGCTGTAACACGCGCTCTTGGTTGGCCGTATTTCGAGAGTGATGGCTGCTTCTTCGACGAGCGACATTTGGGCACCGGCCCGCTGTCTGATACATGTAACGTAAAGGACGCGCATGAGAACAGCGTCGGGACGGGAAGAGAATGACAATGCTTGACTGGATTAGCCTGAGCGCGACCGTGATCGGATCCGCTGCGAGTATCGCTGCAGCGGATGTGAATGCATCGCCATCCACCCGCGCAGTTACCCCGAATGTCGCCGACCCTGCAACTGAGATCATCGAGCTTGACGAAGAGCGCAACAAGCGCCTCACCGTGCCTGTGATGATTGAAGGCAGCGGACCGTTCAACTTCATGATCGACACTGGCAGCCAGGCGACCGCTGTCACGCATGAGATCAACAACAGCCTCTCGCTCGCGCCGCTCGGCACAGCGACGCTGGTGGGCATGGCGAGCCGCCGCCCGGTCGACGTGGTCGAAGTGGATACGCTCACCGTGGGTTCGCACGAGGTCTATGATCTGGTCTCGCCAGTCCTGCACAAGACGCATGTTGGGGCAGACGGGATCTTGGGGCTCGATACACTTCAGGACTTTCGCGTGCTGCTCGATTTTCGCGAGGAAAGCATTGCGGTTGAGGATGTGAGCTCGAAATCACCTTCGCGTCGCGGCTTCGAGATTGTTGTGCGGGCGCGCAAGGAGCTTGGCCAGCTGCTCATCACGAACGCCTTGGTCGAAGGGGTCAAGGCGACCGTCATCATCGACACCGGCGCGCAAGGCAGCCTTGCGAACAACGCTCTGCGCGATCGGATCAGAGCGAAACGCGAACAGGATGTGGCGACCACCGATGTAAACGGCGTCTCGATCATCGGCCAACTTTCGACAGTGCGCTCGCTAACGATCCAGGGCCTTAGCCTCAACAATGTGCCGCTTACCTTTGCCGATGCGCCCGCGTTCGAAGCGCTGGGGCTAAAAGATACGCCGGTGCTCGCGCTTGGCATGCAACATCTCAAAATGTTTGACCGGGTAGCGATCGACTTTGCGAACCGCCGCGTGCTTTTTGATGTGCCTCGCGATGTTGCGCGTGATCTGCGGCGTCGCAAGAGCGGCACGCGCACCATCGGCTTCTGACCATCACCTTATAGAATCGCGCTGCTTGTTATCGGGTGCCAGCGCGCCCACATGACACGGCGCAATGGCCAGCCAATCCTCTTCAAACCCGGATAAGTCTCCACCAGAGGCGGAAGGCTGGGAAACGCTTCGCCGCTTCCTCCCTTATCTCTGGCCCAAGGACAATCCGCCGCTACGGCGCCGCATCGTTATCGCGATGGCGTTTGTGCTGCTGGCCAAAACGGTCACGCTGGCGCTTCCCTTTGCTTACAGTCAGGCGGTCGATGCCATGTCTGACAGCGGCGCTGTTGAAGAAGGCGCACTGGTCGCCTTCGCGCTGGTGGCGGCATATGGTCTGGGCCGGTTCACCGGCGTGTTGTTTGATAACTTGCGCAATATGGCGTTTGAGCGGGTTGAGCAAAACGCGACCCTGAGCCTTTCCGAAGACGTCTTTCACCGGCTCCACCGGCTCCCAACCAGGAATGCGAGGCATTCCTGGCGCAGGAGCCATGGAAGACGGCTCTCGCCCAAAAGGAGGCAGAGGCCAAGGCCAACGCTGGGCTTGGTCCCAGCAAGAAGG
>JBCBOW010000241.1:0-3973 GCA_039821045.1 Pseudomonadota bacterium | reverse complement strand
GCATTCATAACCAACCAGTGCGCGCGCCTCGATTTCATAGATCGGCTGGTGATGAACCGTCAGCTCATTTTTGGTGATCGCGCCGATAATCTCTCGTTCGGCCAGTTCGCGCGATTCCTCTCGCTCAATGCGGCTCTCAATCTGATCGCTGACGATAGCGGCAGCGGAGCGCAGCAATTTCATGTCGCGCTCGTTGATTTCATGGCGCGGACGGTGACTAAAACAGCACAGGCTCCCATGCACGCTTCCATCGCGCCGCTTCATCGGCACGCTGAAATGCGAGCGGACATTCAACGCCTCGACCACCGGAAGATCCCGCGCCACAGCATACGCACTCGTATCGCAAACGCGTTCAGGCAGCCGCCCCTCGATCACCAGCCAGCACAATGAGTTGTCATTTTGATTGGTATCCCCTTCGCACAAAGGCGCCTTGCCCGTGTTCGCTACATGAGTGAAAACGCGGTGCGTTGTGCCGATCTGACGCGAGATAAATGCCACATCCATGTCGAGATGCCCGCGAACCGTCTCGAGCATGTCTTTGATCGCATCGATCGATTGCTCCACTGCCGGTTGGTGCGCGCTCTCATTGGCGATCGAAGCAATCGTTTGCTCCGCATCGAGCTGGCGGTTCGGCGAGTGGATGAGATCAGCGATGTGAGCCATGCGCGCGCTTTACCGACAACGCGGCAACGGGTCGGTTATGAGGGCACAGAGTAGCTTTGCTAGCCGATCCGCAAAGGCCTGTTTACCTAAAAGCCCTTGTTTACCATCGAATCAGACGGGGCACGACAAGTCGCCCCACCACTGCCCAAGCGGTCACGGGCACGGCGACATGCCAGATCGCAACATGTGCGATTGTATCAAGGGGGCAGGTGATCCCATAGGCCACTGCGCCCAGGCTTCCAGCGGCAAGCCCGGTGAGCCAGCCAGAACGCTCAAGCGAAACCGGCGCTCCGCGTCGCAGGAAGAGCACCGCTGCAATCGCCACCAGCAGGCCCGCGCCAAAGGCATACACTCCGCACTGCCAATACCACGTCGCCGCATCATCAAGGATGCTGGGGTGATCGGCGGTGGCACTGGGCGTGCCCATCTCGAGCGATGCGATCATGATCAGAGCGACGACCGGCAAAACAGCAAGCATGGCGGCGCTCCACAACGGGGCAGAGCCGCGTGATCCGACGCGCGGCAGCGCGCCCGCAACCAGTGCGGATGTGCTCGCCGCGCCAACCAGCAGCAACAGGCCATTGCTGATCCAGAAAAAAGCCGAAGCCTCTCCGTTGAGCATCCCGTACCAGAATTCGAAGATTGCGATCGAGCCGACCGCCGCCACGATTGTCGCAAACGCGATCAACCCCGCGCCATGGCGAGGCTGCACGCGCGAAACTGGCGCCATGTCATTCGTAATCGAAGCAATTAGCTCTTCGCGGGTTTGGTAGCTGCTCATATCAACTTTCTTCCTCAACCATCGTGGCCAGCTTTTTCAAGCCACGATGGATGTTCACTTTGACCAGGCTTTCGCTTTGCCCGGTCTTTTCTGCGGCCTCGCGGATCGACAAGCCGCTGATCTTTACCAACTCAATCACTTGCGCCTGCTTATCAGGCAATTGCTTAAATAGCCTGTCCAAGCTTACCCGAGCCATAACCACTTCTTCGTCGCTGTCTTCTATTGCGTCGTCTTCCATCAGTTCCTGGCTATCGTGTTTATACACTTTGCGCAGGTGATCGACCCAGCGATATCGAGCGATGGCAGCAAGCCATGGCAGGAACGGGCGCGTGGGATCATAAGTCCCGCGCTTGGTGTAAAACGCGATCAGAACTTCCTGCACCAGATCATCGATCTGATGAGGAGGGACACGGCGGCGAAAATACCTCTCGAGCCAGAGCCCCACCTCAGAAAGCAACACATTCGCGGCGGCTTTATCACCTTTCTGTGTCGCCCCCATAAGGCGGGCAAAGGTCGGTTCATCAGCAATCATCGCAGCTGTGCCCCGTTCGTCTCGTCTGCTTACGCGGTCTGCAGGTTAGCAGGCGTCGCGGACGATCCCGGCAGCACACGGCCCAGGAGCGCATCGAGTGAAAACAGCCCTGGTCCACGGCTAACAATAAACATCGCAAGCGCAATCACTGTAATTGCCCAACCCAGGAAGTGATCCATCGTTGGGAAAACAAACAGCTGGATAACAAGCGCCATACCCATCAGCGCGAGCGCTGAAAAACGTGTTGCGAGCCCGATCACAAGCAGGATCGGAAAGAGGAACTCGGCATAAGTCGCCATCGGGACGGCAAGGTCAGTCGGCAAGGGCAGCCCTGCAAACTCGTTTTCGAAAATGAAATATTGCGTCTCATCAATCGAAAGCCAAGTGCCTTCGACAACCTTGGTTTGATACGACCGCCAAAAGATGCCAGCGAGCGCGACGCGCGTCAGCAGCAGGGCGATGCTCTCAATCACGGTGCCCGCGAGAAATCCGGTCAGTTTGGTATACATGTCTGTAAGTGCGTTCATGATGTCCTCCTGTTCGCCATGCCCGGATCAGGTGTTTGCCTGAACTGATCCGGGCTGGCCATGCATAATAGTTAGCGCTTGATCGCCTTGAGCGAACCGTTGCCTTTGGGCGTCTTGATCGAGGTGCAGGTGCCCTTGTCGACATACTTCCAGGCATTGCCCTGATAATCGCGGGTCGAGGTGCCAGCGCAGCTTGTGCCTGGGCCAGCGGCGCAATCGTTCTTGCCCGCTTTGGACACGCCATAGCACTTCTCTTTGGCGCCGGCGGCGGTGGCGGGGGTGACAGCAAGACCGGCAGCAACAGTGGCGGTCAGGGCGATGCTGGCGAGGCCTGCGATCGATTTGGCATTCATGGCATTTCTCCAGTGTGTTTGTGTTTAATTCCGTTTGGTCCGGCCTGTTTGCCGGCGCTGCATGGCCATTCGCCTGCATCATCCGAACGGTTACAGATGCGATGCGAAAATCGCTGCCGGGTGGGTTTCTTTGCTCGCTTGTAACGGCTGAGCCGACCTCGGCGTAATGCTGGACAAGCGGCCGGACGGCCTCGTTGCAGCGCCCTTTTCCATGTCTGTGCTGCGCCCCTCGTTCATGTCGCTTTTTCGATGGCGGTGGCACCGCGCGCTCAAGAGCATCTTGCAGCGCGGGTTGTATCCCGCTCGGCAGTCCGGCGTGCGTCTATGCGTCTTGTCAGCACCGCGACCCTGACCCCCCTCTTGCGGTGTAACGGTGCGTGTGGATCGCGTCGGGCTGTCGTTATGATCTCTTATGCGATAGGACTGAACGCGATGGCCGACTTCGACACTTCTCTTGATCAGACAATCGCGCCGTTTGGCGGCTTTGGCCTTGGCCTCAGGCGGGCTCACTATGACGATTTCCTCGCGGCGCAATCGCGCGTTCCGGTCGATTTCGTCGAGGTGATCAGCGAGAATTATATGATCGAAGGCGGGCGGGGGCTGCGCATCCTTGAAGAAGTTCGCGCGCGCCACCCGGTGATCTTGCACGGCGTCTCGATGTCGATTGGCGCTGCCGGTGGCCTGGATCACGAATATCTGGCTCGGCTGCGCGGCCTGGCGGATCGGATTGATCCTCTATGGGTCTCTGATCATCTGTGCTGGACACGCACAAGCGCGCACAACAGCCACGATCTCCTGCCGATGCCGCTCACGAGAGAGGCGCTGGACGCGGTTTGCGACAATATCGATGCGGCGCAAGAGGCGCTGGGCCGGGCGATGCTGTTTGAAAACCCATCAAGCTATCTCACCTTCCCCGAAGATGAGATGAGCGAATGGGAGTTTATTTCAGCGATGGCCCGCCGGACGGGCTGCTATCTGCTGCTTGATGTGAACAACATCTATGTTTCGAGCGAGAATCACGGCTTTTCAGCGCGCGAATATCTTGCCAGCCTGCCGCTCGAACGTGTGCGTCAGATCCACTTGGCTGGGCATGATCCTGCAACCCAAGAGCGCCCAA
>JBCBOW010000240.1:0-3985 GCA_039821045.1 Pseudomonadota bacterium | reverse complement strand
GCAGGGCAGGCCCATATCGTGTTCAAGGAAGTGGCGAATGCCGCGCGCATAGGTTTCATTGGCGACGATGCCGAAGCTTGCGGTGCCGAAGAAATCCTGCGTGACCGAGCGCCACAGATCCCACAAAGGTTTGATCGTGGTGTGCTTTTCGCGCTCGATAAATGGCTCCGGGTCAAGCCCGAGCTCAGCGCCGAGCGCGCGCAGGAACTTGGTTGTCGAGGAAAGCCCGATCGGCGCCTGGAAGTATGGCCGCTCCAGCGTTTCGCACAGATTGCGGCCAAATTCGCGGTACATGCACACATTGGCGTCAGCGGTTGCGAGCCCGCGAATATCCGCCAGATGCGAGCCGAGCGGGAAGACCATGCCGACCTCCGCGCCAATCCCTTCGACCAAGCGACGGATTTCCGCGAGATCGCTCGGCATGTTGAACATGCCATACGAAGGCCCGATGATGTTGACGACCGGCTTCTCGCCTTCGCGGCGCTCGCGCGGCTTGGGGGCCTTTTTGGGGCCAAACTCGGTCCACAGCCACGTCAGCGCGCGGTCGGCCGACTGCCACTGATCCTCGTCAATCGTGCGCGGCAGGAAGCGTTTGATATTGGTGCCCTCAGGCGTGACACCGCCGCCGATCATCTCCGCGATCGAGCCGGTTACCACGACGGCGGGCAATTCGGTGTCGAGCGCTTCCCAAGCGCGTTTCATCGCGCCCTCGGTGCCCGTTTTGCCCAGCTCTTCCTCGCCAAGGCCAGTCACCACGATCGGCAATTCATGCGGGGGGAGGGCATCGGTATAATGCAAGACGCTGGTCACAGGCAGGTTTTCGCACCCGACCGGGCCATCGATGATGACCTGCAGGCCTTTGACCGCCGTGAAGACGTATGTCGCGCCCCAATAGCCGCCGGCGCGATCATGGTCCAAGACGAGCGTCATGTGCCAACCGCCTCTGACGCTTTGCGCGCCGCTTCGTTCAAAGCCGCGTATTTCTTGCGGAATTTGGGGCGATCCACCGGCGTGTCTTCCCACACACCGGCGGCGTGCTCGGTGCCTACGCCTTCGAAGAAATCGCGCATTTTGTCGAACCGATCCTTATTCGACATGGCCGCATTGACGACCTGCGCGAGGCTCCCAGCGCCTGCTGGACCCATCAAGGGGCGCGCGGAGATCAAATTGGTAAAGTAGAGCGCGGGAACGGCCTTGGCCTTGGCGTGCTGGACCACCGGGGTGGTGCCAATAGCAAGGTCGGGCCGGAATTCCTCGACCGCCGCGATATCGTCTTCAAGGCTGGCGCGGAAATTGACGCGCGCGCCGCGCGCCTCGAGCCATTCGCGATCCGCATCAGACCATTTCGTCCGCGGGCACGCGCTGCCGACGTAAGGC
The DNA here is from genome assembly GCA_039821045.1 of Pseudomonadota bacterium. Lineage (GTDB taxonomy): Bacteria > Pseudomonadota > Alphaproteobacteria > Sphingomonadales > Sphingomonadaceae > Erythrobacter. Next base: position 2,608 of record JBCBOW010000240.1, on the reverse strand, counting down.
ACCTCAGCGCCGCTCTCGATCAGAAGCCGCGCGACCAGCAACTCTGAACCCTCATAGCCCGAGACTGTGATCCGGCCTTTGATCGGCATCGCTGCAAGCGCACCCTTGCACGCACCGATCATTGCGTTCTTCACGCCGTCGACCGCGGCTTGCGGCAGGCCGAGCGTGTCACCGATCGATTGCAGCCAGGCCGCGGTACCATCCGCGCCAACCGGCGCTGAACCGATCACTGGGCGACCGGCGGTCTCAAACTCGCGGATGCTAGCGGTGTAAAACGGGTGGATCGCGGCGACGGCGGCGCAATCGAGCGCGCTGTACAACTCGCGCCATTCGCGCGTGGGCACGACCGGCCCAGCGGCAAGGCCCAGCGGCTCAAGCATCTGGCCGATCACCATCGGATCAGCGGGGAACATTTCGCCCAGCAGCGTGATCGTGGGCTTATCGCTGCGCGTTTCTGGCGCGGCGACAGGGCCGGCGGCCACTTCCTCGCGCGCATATTGGAGCATCGCACCTGCGAGCACGTCCTTCGCCTCGGCATGCGTCGGGATGCCAAAGCCGGGCACATCGATGCCGATGATGCGCACACCGTTGATCTGTTTCTTAAGCAGACGCAGCGGCACGCCGCTTGCCGTGGGGACGCACAGATTGGTCACCACGATCGCATCGTAATCAGCCGGATCAGCGAGGTCTTCGACCGCTTCCTTGATGTCTTCGAACAGCTTGCCGGTGACGAGCGTCTCTGAGGAGAAGGGCACATAGCCAACCGTCCGGCGCGCGCCATAGAAATGCGACGTGAAGGTCAGGCCGTAAACGCAGCATGCCGAGCCTGATAGCACGGTCGCGGTGCGCTTCATTCGAAGGCCCACCCGGAGCGACCCGAAGGCTGGGCACATCGATTGCGGCTGATCGTGGGGTCCGCGCTCCGGATCGACCGGATAATCCGCGGCGTATTGATCGAGGATGTCGCTCTTGCCCGCCGCGCGCGCGGCTTCGCGCATCGTGTCCTTGCTTGCGCAGCCGCCGGCTTCGCTTGAAGCCAAGTCCAGCCGATCGGCTGTGCGTTCCCCGGTTTGGGGCGCGTTCGAGGCGGGTTGGTCAGCCATCAGACTTCGTCGTAAATGACCTCCAGGCTGGGCTTTTCTTCAAACACACCGCCGCGCATGTCCGCCTGAGTGGCCGGGACAAGCTCGATATATCACCTGTTTCTTCGGGGCTGAACAGGTCGAGCAGACCATCCTGAGAGAGAGGGGCGGGCTGGCGCGGCGGAGCCTCGGCGACATTGGTGGCGAGCTCTTCGAAGAGACCACCCCATTCGCCGCCGGGTTTGCCGATGATCTGGTAATTGGCTGACTTGCGCCGGATGTCTTCGTCTGCCGGGATGGCTGTCAGCACCGGAATATCGACCGCTTCGGCGAACGCCTTGGCCTCGCCTGTGCCGTCATCCTTGTTCACGATCATGCCCGCAACGCCGACATTGCCGCCCATTTTGCGGAAGTATTCAACCGCATGGCAGACATTGTTGGCAACATAGAGCGATTGCAGATCGTTCGAGCCGACCACGATCACTTTCTGGCACATGTCCCGCGCGATCGGCAGGCCAAAGCCGCCGCACACGACATCGCCGAGGAAATCCAAGAGGACGTAGTCAAAGCCCCAATCATGAAAGCCCAGCTTTTCAAGCAGTTCAAAGCCATGGATGATACCGCGTCCACCACAGCCACGCCCCACTTCAGGCCCGCCAAGCTCCATCGCGAAGACGCCGTCACGCTGGAAGCACACGTCTTCGATCGTGACTTCTTCGCCAGCCAGCTTCTTTTTTGAGGAGGTTTCGATAATCGTCGGACAGCTCTTGCCGCCAAACAACAGGCTGGTGGTATCCGATTTGGGATCGCACCCGATCAGCAGCACGCGCTTGCCCTGCTGCGCCATCATATAGCTGAGATTGGACAGCGCGAAGCTCTTGCCCGAGCCGCCTTTGCCGTAGATCGCAATGACTTGCGTCTCGCTCTTCACCTCGCCTGTGTGGACAGGTTCGGGCTCATGGCTCGCTTCTTCGCGAAGTGCCTCCGTCTGGGTTTCCAGCATCGTCATTGCGCATCGCTCCAATCGAGAACCATCTTGAGACAATCGGGATCTCTGAAGGCCTGAGGATAGGCTTCGGTCGCCTGCTCTGCCGGGCGGCGATTGGTGATCAGGCCATCAAGGTTCAGTCGTCCACATTCAACGAGCGCGCGGGTGTCGGCCATATCCCGCGCTTGCCATTCCGCCGCGATGCGCAAGCGCGCTTCGGCTTGGAATGCAGGGGCAAAGGCAAAGCCGACCCGGCCCGAATAAAAACCAGCAAGTGTAATTTCGCCGCCTTTGGCGATCCGCCCGATAAGCTCATCAAGCACGCCCGCATCGCCGCTGACATCGTATATTGAAGCGTAATCGCGGCGCTCATCGTCTTGCGGGGCGATCACCTCATAGCCTTGCGCGCCTTCGCGGCGGGCCGCGTTCGTTTCCCAGACCACGGGTGCAGCGGCTCCAACGGCGATGGTGATCCGCGCGAGCAACCGCCCGAGCACGCCGTGACCGATGATGAGATCCGGCGGGGTGGTGAGCGTTC
>JBCBOW010000239.1:0-3987 GCA_039821045.1 Pseudomonadota bacterium | reverse complement strand
TACCCTCGCCTGCATCGCAATCCAGGCGGGCTTGCTGATATTTCGATTGGAAACTTGGGAAGAAGCGCGCGTCATCCTCCTGTTCCACATCGTCGGCACCGTGATGGAGATCTTCAAAACAAGCGTGGGCTCGTGGACCTATCCTGAAGCGAGCGTGCTCCATATCGGGCCGGTGCCGCTCTTCTCGGGCTTCATGTACGCCGCGGTCGGAAGTTACATCGCGCGGGTCTGGCGGATCTTCGACTTTCGCTTCAGCCACTATCCCCCGCATTGGGCTACATGGGCACTGGCGATCGCGATCTATGTAAATTTCTTCACCCATCATTGGACGATCGACATCCGCTATGGGCTGTTCGCTGTGACAGCCCTGCTCTTCTGGCGCACACGCGTCCATTTTCGCAATTGGAGGGTCCACCGCTGGATGCCACTGCTGATCGGCTTTGGGTTGGTAGCTTTGTTCATCTGGTTTGCCGAGAACATCGCGACCTTCGCCAATGCGTGGAACTATCCGGGGCAAGATAAGGAATGGCGGATGGTGAGCATCGCGAAATACGGCTCCTGGTATCTGCTTATGCTAATCAGCTTTGTGTTGGTTGCGTTGGTGCAGCCTGTCCGGGAGCCTGCTCAATAAAGCAAACACCCGCGCACCGTCTGAACCCAGGCCGCCTCGTCGGCTGAAGCGGCCGCATCGAGCGCATCCGGCTTCGCGCTCGCTTCATCGACCCATTCGCGCAATCCCGGCCCTCCATTGATCACATCAATTGCGAGGCGATCGAGCTCATATTCATAGGGAAAATCGCGCCACAGATCGTAATCGGGATAGAGCGTGCGGATCGCCTTGAACGCCAGAGCCTGCAAGCGCCAAGGCTTGAACGCATCGTGCCCATAAGCTGGGCCCTCTGCATGCATCATCAGCGCGTTGCAAAGCTTACCCTGGTGCTTGTGAAATGTCGGCTCAAACCAGCACTCGCGCACCAACCCTCCGCCGCACCATTCGGGCGCCATCTGCTGCATCAGCTTCCACACGCCCTTGGCATCGACATCAGGCGCGCCGAAGAGCACTTCCAAGGGACGCGTTGTGCCCCGCCCTTCACTCAGAGTCGTGCCTTCGAGCATTACGGTGCCGGCATAACAGCGCGCCATATTCACGCTTGCCGCGTTGGGTGAAGGATTGATCCAAATGCGGCTTGCAGGCCAGCCATAGCCGCTCGCCACCGCACCCGAGGGCTCATCGGGTTGCCAGCCTTCCATCGCCACAACGCGATAGTCGACATCCAGCGCGAAGTGTTCGACGAAGAAATGTCCCATTTCGCCCAAAGTCAGCCCATGGCGCATCGGCATGGGCGCTGCGCCCACGAAGCTTTCCTGCCCCGGCATCAGCATCGTCCCTTCCACCGGGCGCCCGGCGGGATTGGGTCTATCGAGCACCCACACCGATTTGCCGGACTTGGCCGCCTCTTCGAGCAGATAGAGCAGCGTGGTGACAAAAGTGTAGATGCGGCAGCCGAGATCCTGAAGATCAAACAGGAACACATCCGCGCTCGACATCATCTGGCCCGTGGGCCGGCGCACTTCGCCATAGAGCGAGAAGATCGGTATGCCGTAAGCCGCGTCGATCTCATCAGAGGTTTCGACCATGTTGTCCTGTTTATCGCCTTTGAGCCCGTGCTGGGGTCCGAACGCGCTTGTGACATTCACGCCCGCTGCGATCAGCGCATCAAGGCTATGCGTAAGGTCGGCGGTCACGCTCGCCGGGTGCGCAACCAGCGCAACGCGCTTGCCTTTGAGCTCAGCGAGCAAAGCGGGGTCTGCGAGCAGGCGATCAATGCCAAAAAGGACGGTCTTGGTCATACCCCTGCGGTGGCGCAGCGCTGGGCCAAAGGCAAGGGTGGGCTTGGAACCGAAGGCTTATGGCGAGGGTTTAAGCACCATGGACTATACAGCGCTCACCGTCGCGATCCTATATGGGGTCGGCCTTAACCTCGCAGGCGGGCTGCTGACTGACGTTGGCGATTGGTATCATTCTCTCAAAAAGCCATGGTTTCAGCCGCCCGGCTGGGCCTTCGCCCCGGCTTGGACCATCATCCTCGGGCTGGCTGGCTGGGCGCTCTATATCGGCTGGACCGAAGCTCCGACAGCATCTGCATTCACCGCGGTGGTCGTCACCTTTGGCATCAATGCAGCGCTGCATTTCGCATGGTCACCGCTTTTCTTCATGCTGCGCCGGCCTGATTGGTCCTACCTTGAAAATTTCGCGCTGATTGCCTCATGTGCCGCGCTGATCGTCGTGTTGGCTCCGATTTCTAGCTTCGCCGCCTGGTTGGTCGCGCCGTACTTGATTTGGACGATCTTTGCTCAGTCAATCAATCACGCGGTAGTAAAGCTCAACGGGCCGTTCGGCCCAGCTGCGACCAACGCTTAACGCTCAACAATCAACTGGCGGCAGGCCTCGGAGTGAAACTCAGGCGGGCCTGGCGGGAACGCAAGCGCCCAGAATTGCAGCCCACCATCAGCATGTTCAACAATCGCATTGAGCGCGACTTGAGCAGGCGATGGCAAATCAGCGGCAATGCTTGCCTTGAGCACCAGCTCGCCTGCCCCATCGCTCTCGTGATGCGTGCATGAAATAGCGATCGCATCAACCGGTGCATCGCGCATGCCTTCGCGAAAGGCGTCAAAATCATACGAGGCCCAGCGCGCTGATGGCGACAGATTGTATTCGACATAGCCCGGCTGCCCGATCGGCTGCCAAAAGATCTCAAAACATGTCGTCTTCCACAGATTGTCCGTGCGCACGCTCGGGCTCGCTTCAGGCAAACGGATCGCGCTGATGCGCCCATCGAGACGAAACTCAGCTTCGCAGCCGCTTGGCGTGGGGGTGATGGATGCGGTCACAGCTCGGATAGGCCCAAGATCGCAGGTTTGATGAAGCATAAGCGCGTGCATGCCTCTGCCTATCGCCGGTTCGCTTGCACGCGGCAAGCCACTAGAAGCGCGCTCCCCACGCTGTTAAGCGCTGCGGGCTATGACGACGACTTACGAATCCGATCTGCTGCGCCTGCTCGAAAGCCGCGGCTATATCCACCAGGTGACTGATCCCGGCGCGCTCGATGAGCTTGCGACCAAAGGAATTGTGCCTGGCTATATCGGGTTTGATGCGACGGCACCCAGCTTGCATGTCGGAAGCCTCGTTCAGATCATGATGCTTCGCCGGCTCCAGCAAACGGGGCACAAGCCGATCGTGGTGATGGGCGGTGGGACGACCAAGATCGGCGACCCCTCGGGCAAAGATGAAAGCCGCAAGCTTCTGACCGCAGGTGCAATTGATGAAAACATCGCCTCGATCTTCACCGTGTTTGAGCGGCTGTTGACCTTCGGCGATGGACCGACCGATGCGATAATGGTCAACAATGATGAGTGGCTCTCGCAATTGGGCTATGTCGAGCTTCTCAGGGACGTTGGCCCGCACTTCACGATCAACCGCATGCTGACGTTTGATTCGGTTAAATTGCGCCTCGACCGCGAGCAACCGCTCACTTTCATCGAATTCAACTACATGATCCTCCAGGCGTATGATTTCGTCGAACTGGCGCGCCGCTATGGCTGCCGGTTGCAGATGGGTGGCTCGGATCAGTGGGGCAACATCATTAACGGTATGGAGCTTGGCCGTCGCCTTGATGGGCTCGATCTGTTTGGCCTCACCACGCCTTTGTTAACGACAGCCGATGGCGCGAAGATGGGCAAGACTGCGCAGGGAGCGGTTTGGCTGAATGAGGATGCGCTGCCCGCGTATGACTTCTGGCAATATTGGCGCAATTGCGATGATCGTGATGTCGGGCGTTTCTTGCGCCTGTTCACAGATCTGCCGCTTGATGAAGTCGCTCGGCTAGAAGCGCTGGAAGGCTCCGAAATTAACCACGCCAAGACAGTGCTCGCTAATAAGGTCACAGCGCTGGTTCGAGGCGCTGAAGCGGCGGCGACAGCAGA
>JBCBOW010000238.1:0-3991 GCA_039821045.1 Pseudomonadota bacterium | reverse complement strand
CAAGCGCTTTGACGAGGCTCGACACACTCAGCGCTATGAACAGCGCGATCGCCGCGCCCGCCGCCTGGAAGCCATCGTCTTGCCCGAGGTGACGCATCAGACCAATCAGCGCAAAGGTCAGCACCGCCTGAAGCGCCAGCACCCCGAGCGAGATCGCCAGATTGCGCTTTTTGGCGATGTAGACGAGCACGCTTTCCGAGACGACCGCCATCGAAGCGGTCACTTCCGCTGCGAGAAGGAAAGCGAGCGCGGCGGTGCCTGCAACATATTCAGGCCCAAATACACCCATCACAGCTTCGCCCGGTATCGCAAGCGACAGCGCAATCGCCATCTGCACAGCGATGATCCAGAAACCCACTTGGCGAACCTGCACAGCGATCGCTTCTGTGTTGCCGATCTTGAGGTTTTTCGTGATCACGGGTGAGAGGATCGGTTCAAAGCTGGTCTTGAGCTTTTGCGGCAGGCTCGCGATTTGCTGCGCGGCGTAATAGATTGCAACGGCCGCCGGCGAGGCGACAAGGCCCAGGATGAAGATATCGAGCAGGCGCGTGCCGCGCTCGATCGTGTCAGCGCCGATCAAGGGCAACGCGCGGCTCGATTGCTTAAGCATGGCGGGCCAGGAAGGCGCCCAATTGCGCGGCAGGCCGTAGGTTCGAAAGAACGGGATCGCCGCGGTCAAAAGCCCGGCAAAGATCGATACGATGAAGGCAAGCGCCAGGCCAAAATCGCGCAGCGGGGTGACATAAAAGAAGACGCCGGCGGCGATGCTGATTGCCCAGGGCTCGACAATCGCGCGGGTGCGCACGGTGGTGGCGATATCATATTTGTAGGCCTGGGCTGCGAGCATGATCTCAGTGAGCGCAAAAGCCGGGACGGTTGCAATAAGCCACAGATCATAGGGGCTGTTCATTCCGCTGGGGAACATCGGCGCGGGAAACAGCGCAAGGATTGCGCAGGCCGCAGCCGACCAGACCAGCGCGAGCGCCATCCCATCAAACACAAGGTTGACCTCGGGCGTGCCCTCTGAGCCAGGCTCGCTGCCAACGCTCAGACGCTGCGCCAGCCCGCGCTTTTCGCCGAGCGAGCAAATCAGACCGACGACTTCGATCAGCACCAGCGCAGAAGCAAACCGGCCGAGTGCTTCCAGGCCATAAAGCCGCGTTGCAATCAGCAGGAAGGGCACGCGCGCGATCATCCGCACAACAAAGCCCATCGTGTTTGCGCGACCACCCTTGGCGAGCGCCGCCATATCATCGCCTGCCGCGTTGGCTTGCCCGCTGGCGGGGCGCGGCTGGTCGAGCGGAAGGTCGCCAGGTTCGCTCACAGCGGCGCATCCTGTTCAGCGGTGAGCGGGCGGGCGAGCAAATCGGCAACCGCTTCGCGCGCGGGCTGGCCTGCAAGAATGGCGTTGACTGCGCTGACGATGGGCATGGCGAGCGAGCGCTCTTGAGCAAGCTGATCGAGCACCGGCGCTGTGTGCGCGCCTTCGGCCACGGTCCGCCGGTCCGCCATCAGCTCAGCCGCGCTCGCGCCTTCTCCCAGCGCTTTGCCGAGCGAGAAATTTCGGCTTGCAGTGGAGGTACAGGTTAACACCAGATCGCCGAGCCCGCACATGCCGCGCAGCGTTTCCGAGCGAGCGCCGAGCGCGGCGCCAAAGCGAAGCATCTCGGCAAAGCCGCGCGCGATGATCGCTGCGCGCGCGTTTTGGCCGAGCGCAAGGCCCTCAACCACGCCGCATGCAATCGCGAGCACATTCTTGATCGCTCCGCCGATTTCCGCCCCGGTGACATCATCGCTATAATATGGGCGAAACGCAGGCCGCGCGAGTGCAGGGGCGAGCCGTTTCCACTGCGCTTCGCCGCCACCGCAGGCGAGCGTTATCGCGGTGGGGAGGCCTGCGGCAACCTCATGCGCGAAGGTGGGCCCGGAGAGGACCGCGATCGTGCTTTGGGGGCAGGCCTCACGCGCGACGTCGTTCATCAGCCGCCCGGTGCCCGCTTCAATCCCCTTGGAGCACAGCACGAGATCGCGCGGGGATGAGGGCAGGTCTTTCAAAATGGTGCCGAGCGCTTGGGCCGGTGTGACCGCGAGGATCGTCTCCAGACCGCCAAGCTCCTCAAGCGCGCCAGTGGCACGGATGGTTGGGGCGAGCGCTGTGCCCGGCAGATAAGTCGGATTGGCGCTTTCGCGATTGATGCTTTCGGCAACCTCCGCCTCATACGCCCAGATGAGCACATCGCGGCCATCGCTCGCAGCCATTTGCGCCAAAGCGGTGCCCCAGGCGCCGGCTCCGATGATGCCGATCGGGGCGCTCACGCTTTCACTCCAGCCCCGCGCACCGCCTGCGCTTCGGGGTCGAGCGGCCATCGCGGGCGCGCGCGAAAGTCGAGACTGTCGAACTCGCCAGCGGGAAAACGTTCGATCCCGGCCCAGGCAATCATCGCAGCATTGTCGGTGCACAGCGCCAAGGGCGGGGCAACAAAGCGCATCGAGTGCTGAACAGCGAGCGCTTCCAAAGCGCTGCGCACCGCCATATTGGCCGCAACGCCTCCAGCCACCACCAAAGCGGGCACGCCGCTGGTTTCGCTCAAGGCTCTCTCCAGGCGATCCATCAGGCATTCGATCGCCGCTTGCTGAAAGGACGCTGCAATATCCGCGGGCGCATGCTCGCCGCTTTCATGCGCGCGCAGGACCGCGCTTTTGAGCCCGGCGAAGGAGAAATGCGGCTCTTTCGATCCCTTCAGCGGTCGCGGGAGCGGCACGGCTGCGGGGTCGCCTTCGCGCGCCAATCGCTCCACTGCAGGCCCGCCCGGATATCCCAGCCCCAGGATCTTGGCGGTCTTGTCAAACGCTTCGCCGAGCGCATCATCAATCGTGGTCGCGAGCCGGCGATAGCGGCCCACGCCCTCGACACTCAGGATCTGACAATGCCCGCCTGAAACCAGCAGCAGCAGATAGGGAAAACCGAGCGTTTCATCGGCCAGACGCGGCGAGAGGGCGTGCCCTTCAAGATGGTTGATCGCGAGCAGCGGTGTGTCGGTTGCCATGGCGAGCGCCTTTGCGCTCACCAGACCCACCATCACGCCGCCGATCAGGCCGGGCCCAGCAGTCGCAGCGATCGCGTCCACATCCTCCAGCGCAATCCCCGCCTCTTGCAACACCGCTTCCAGCATTGGTGCCAAACGCTCGGCATGCGCGCGCGCGGCGATTTCGGGGACAACGCCGCCATAGGGCGCGTGCTCTTTGTCTTGGCTGGCAATGCTTTGTGCGATGATACGGCGATTGCCATCAACCAGCGCCACGGCCGTTTCATCGCAGCTCGATTCAATGCCGAGCACGAGCGGTGCCTTCGTCTTCAAGGTGTGCGAACTGTGTCCCATCGCGCTTTCATCTAGTCGGTGTGCGGGCTAGGGCAAGCGTGACGGAAGGGATGGGAATGAGTGATGAACCGGAATTGGGCGCGAAGGTTCGCCCAAAGTTACGCCTGGGTACGCGCAATTCGCCGCTTGCCATGGCGCAGGCGGTTGAAACGCAGCGGCGGCTGTGCGCAGCGCATGGATGGGATGAAAGCGCGGTGGAGCTGGTGCCTGTCGTCGCCAGCGGAGACAAAGTGCTCGATCGCCCGCTTGCAGAGATCGGGGGCAAGGCCTTGTGGACCAAGGAGCTCGATGCATGGCTTGCTGAAGGCCGGATCGATGTGAGCGTTCATTCTGCGAAGGACGTTGAAACCATCCGCCCCGATGTGTTCTCCTTTGCAGCCTGCTTGCCGCGTGCGGACCGCCGCGACAGCCTTGTGGGGGCCGAGAGCATTGCGAGCATCGCGTCCGGCTCTATCATCGGCACCAGCGCACCGCGCCGCGCGGCTCAGCTCCTCAATCTGCGCCCGGACTGCAAAGTGGTGACTTTTAGAGGCAATGTCGCAACCCGGCTCGGCAAGCTTGAAGCGGGCGAGGCGGATGTGACTTTTCTGGCCGCAGCCGGGCTGGAGCGG
>JBCBOW010000237.1:0-4008 GCA_039821045.1 Pseudomonadota bacterium | reverse complement strand
CAGACCTTAGCGACCAACACTTGTAAGGCTCTGACACTGTAGTTGCCAATTCGGAGAGACCCCTGATGACCCTTCCCGCCCCGTTTGATCGCCTTCGCCTGCCGTTGATCGGTTCGCCGCTGTTCATCGTGTCCGGACCCGAACTGGTGATCGCGCAGTGCAAAGCGGGCATCATCGGGAGCTTTCCCGCGCTCAACGCACGGCCGCAATCACTGCTCGATGAATGGCTCCACCAGATCACCGAAGAGCTCGCCAAGCACAATCGCGAGAACCCTGATCGCCCCGCTGCGCCTTACGCCGTGAACCAGATCGTGCATCGCTCGAACGATCGCGTGATGCAGGACATGGCGACGTGCGAGAAATGGCAGGTTCCTCTGGTGATCACCTCGCTCGGCGCGCGCACCGAAATCTTCGATGCGGTGCGCAATTGGGGGGGCATCTCAATGCATGACGTGATCAACAATCGCTTCGCCAACAAAGCAATCGAGAAAGGCGCTGATGGCCTCATTCCGGTCGCAGCCGGCGCTGGCGGCCATGCGGGCACCCAATCGCCCTTTGCGCTGATGCGCGAGATCCGCGAGTGGTTTGACGGTTTGGTCGCGCTTTCGGGCTCGATCGCACACGGCTCTTCAATCCTCGCTGCCCAAGCCATGGGTGCAAATTTCGCCTATGCTGGAAGCGCTTTCATCGCGACCGAAGAGGCCAATGCTGATCAAGGCTACAAGCAGGGCATCGTCGATGGCTCGGCTGAGGGCATCGTTTATTCCAACCTCTTCACAGGGGTTCACGGCAATTACCTGCGCTCCTCCATCGAAAACGCCGGACTTGATCCTGACAATCTGCCTGAAAGCGACCCTTCGAAGATGAACTTCGGCTCAGGCGGAAACACCAAGGCCAAAGCCTGGAAAGACATCTGGGGATCAGGCCAAGGGATTGGCGCTATCAAGACGGTCGGCACGGTTGAGGATATGGTTGCTCGCTTTGAGCGCGAATATCATGAGGCAAAACAAGCCCTTGCTGCCAATACCGAGTATTCGCCCTGGACAGTGATGGCTGAGGCGGCGGAGTGAGCTAATCGCCGGTGGATTGCCACAGGGCTTCCGCCATCGCGTCAAGCTCGGTAAAGTCGAAGCCGGTGCCAAGCGGATCCTTGCGATTAAGGATCATGCGTGGCTGTTCAGACATGAGGCGCCGCCGCAAGGCTGACTGTAGCAGCCTTAGCCGCATCAGAGCGACGATGAGAGCAGCCTCGGCATCGCTGGTGCGTGCCGCAGACCAATCGTGTTCGATCCGGCCCACCCGCTCGATGACAACCTCATTGTAGCGCCGGTGCGGACCGCGGTGGAGTGGCATCCCAGTGCGCCGGGTCGCATCTTCAGTTGCGGGAAGAAGCATGCCGTTGGTCCGAAAATCGTCAAACCCTACGCTTTCTCGAACGATCTGGCTAAACATTGAACCAAAGCACCGTTGCCCCAAGAGCTGGCGCGGAAGAATGTGATGGCGTTGAAGGCCGGGGTCGTAATCGGGGCTGTGGCGCTTGTTGACGCTATGGAATGCAATCCTGGGGCGCGGCACTGCATGGTGCGCGCTCTTCGTCCCTGTACTTATCCTCGCCCCAACCCGCCACACAGCTATTCGCGCCAAACCCGGATGAACTTGCGGTTGCGGGACGGACGCATGACAAGCTGCATGCCGTCGGGCGCTATGATGCGCTCGCTCTCCTCGAGCCCGCCGACGATGATGAGCTGGTTGATGATGCGCACGCCCAAGCGTGTTGCCGCGATCTTGTCTGCAGAAAGTGGCGGTTCAATGCGCAGTTCCTGTCCGATCCAAAACTCAAGACCAACGCTCTGGAGCGCCCCGTCGATCGTCTCGCGAAAGGCGGTGAGGCCGAGCGCAGGAAACGCGCCTCCTTCGAGCCAAGCTGTCGAGATAGACTCAAAAAAGCGCCGACCGATCGCGCTCGAGGATGCAGGCCAGACCAGCGCTGCAAGATCATCGAAGTGATGCGTCAAATCCCGCGCGAGCGCCACAAGACCTTTCACCACCGGGACGCTGCGCGCACCACCGGCCAGATGCTGTCCAGGCACAAGCTGCATGGCCTCAAATCGAAACGCGGAAGGGGTGCTCTCAAGATCAAAGCGATGATCGATCTGAGGAAAGGCGCTCGCTTGCCCGGGCGCAAGGCCGACGAGATCAAAGGTCAGCCCCTCGCGAAGCATTTCGACCCAGATAGTGTCATCCTCGCTCGCCTCTTGCCGCATGGGAGGTGGCTCCCCCTGCGACTCCATAGCTGAGACGAGATGCAGTGATTTGCCCTCCGAAGGATCATGGGTAATTGTAATCGTGCGCTGAGCCGCAACGAAATCCTTCAGCGCAGCACAAGTGGGCCGTTTGCCCGCAGCAAATAGCAGGTACAGCCCAGACGCATGCGTAGGAAGCGCTTTATCGATGGCCCACGACCCCTTCAATCCCCCCGGAACGATAGGTGTTTAGTCTAGTTACGTGTTGTGACGCGATTTCGCCTCAGCGTCGAGTCTCGAATGCAATTTGGTATTGGGTTCAAGAAGAAATCAAAAAAGTCCTAACGTAATACCTGTGGACAATGCTGCTCCCAAATCGCGTGCTAGAGCAATATCTTCTCTTGGTACGCATTTGGGCGCAAGGATCTCGTCAGCGGTTTGCGCCCCAAGATTCACAATAAGGTGATCTGCGACCCGGCGAAGGCGCCAGCCCGTAACGATACGATCAAGTTGTCGCTGTGCGCCTTCGCCGTCTGAGCCTGCGGAGATGATCGTTGCATAGGGCCGCCCTTCAAGCCTTCCTAGCACCGGGTAATAGCAGCGATCGAACATCTCCTTCATCGCACCCGTCAAAGAGCCCAGGTTCTCCGGACCCACAAACAGGTAGCCACCAGCTTCAAGGAGCGTTTCGGGCGTGACGGCGTCGGCAGTGAACGACAGTGCCTGAGCTTCGCTCTGCGCGCCCTCCAGCGCTGCTGCAGCTAACGCTTCGCTGGCACCGGTGCGCGAATGCCAGATGATGGTAAGATGCGGTGATGGTGTCGCGTCACTCATGCGCTGTTGGACAGCGCAGGGAACTGTCGATTGTCAAGTTCAAGGCTCTGTCGCCCGCTATACGCTTGCGCTACGTTCGATGGTCTATGGCAACCCATCCGGCCTACCCGCCTTCGCTTTCCTGTGTCCTTGGCGTTGAACGATCGCTGAGCGAACGCGCCTGGCATTGGCGCGGCGGGAACATGGATGTGGGCACGAATGCGATGAGCCTTGAGCACGACATCCTCGCTCAACTCCTGATGACGCGCGGTGTTGCACAAGAGGATATCGCCAAGCATGCCAAGCCTACATTGCGAGCCTTCCTCCCCGATCCTTCCGCCTTTCGCGATATGGACAAGGCGGCCGAGCGCATCGCTGAAGCGATCTCCAGAGGCGAGCAAATCACGGTTTATGGGGATTATGACGTCGATGGAGCCACCAGTTCGGCGCTGATGGTCGAACTGTTGCGATCGCTCGGTCACGAAGCGGGATACTACATCCCAGACCGGCTCCTCGAAGGATACGGCCCCACCGGGGAAGCGCTCGTGAAGCTGGGCGATGAGGGATCGCAGCTCATTGTAACAGTCGATTGCGGGGCGATGGCGCACGAAGCGCTTGAGATGGCGCGCGAAGCAGGCGTCGATGTAATCGTGGTCGATCATCATAAATGCGGGGCGGAACTACCGCTTGCCGCTGCTTTGGTGAATCCCAATCGATTGGACGAAAGCGATCTGGGTGCAGCGCACGGCCATCTCGCAGCGGTCGGAGTGGCATTTCTGCTTGCCATCGCACTGGTTCGCACCCTGCGCCAACGAGGCTATTTTGATGACCGGCCTGAGCCCGATCTGATGAGCCTGCTTGGCCAAGCTGACCGCGATCCGCAGGAGCAACCGGACAATCTCGGCACCGCTGCGCTCGCTGAATTGCTGGGTTCGCGCGATTCCAGCCGGTT
>JBCBOW010000236.1:0-4009 GCA_039821045.1 Pseudomonadota bacterium | reverse complement strand
CCCATCTCATTTGTGAGATGAGAATTGGCCTCGCCAGAACTATCCAGCTGCGCGGCATTGAGAGTTGCCCCTTCAAGCGGAGCACCGCGCCACAAGATGCGCACGCGCAGCGGCTCGCCTTCGGCAAGTGTGAACGGGTTGTTGAGCGGAACGATCTCGAGCGTCTGTCCGATTGCACGGGTTACAATGTCATCGCCGCCGCCGTCACCGACCTTAATCAGAGTTTTTGCGCGCCGCGCATAAAGCTCAGTCCCCGCCTCGCCTGTTGTGCCTTTGGCTTCGCGATCAGCAGTAATTGCTGCTAGCCCCTCATGCTCAAGGTAGCGATTGAAGCGCTCCGCCTCGAGCTCACTAAAGCTCGGATTGCTGGCGAAGGCGATTATGTGCGTCCCTTGCTCGCGAGGCGTAATCTGAGCGGTGCCCTTCTCGCCGACCGCTGTAATCCGCACAGCGCTTTGCTGGTCAGTGATACGCTCATCTGTAAAGAGCTGGAACGCAGCGATGCGCTCCCAGTAGAGGCCCCAATCATCGACATCGCCCGCGTCGCCGACCTTGAATTCGACTGTGATGGGAGCGCCGAACTCAGCTTCATGGGTCGCTGGCTCAAGCCAAAAGCTGTGGGCGTGAGCCGCGCCAGCGAGGCTCCAAACGAGAGCGAAGGCAAGCATGCGGATCATCAGTTTGCGCCCCTTTTAACGACCGCTCAACGCCGTTTCGCAGGCATTCATGAGTTCGGCAATTATCTCCGCAACCGGTTCCTCGCGCTTAACCATGCCGACTGATTGGCCCGCCATGAGCGAGCCCGTCTCGACATCGCCTTCAACCACAGCGCGGCGCAGCGCGCCTGCCCAGTAGTGCTCCACTTGGAGCTGAGCCTCGTCCATTGCGATCTCGTCACGGTCAAGCACGCCCGCAATCTCCCGCTGTTTTTCGGTGAATTCCTCAGTCCCTTTGTTCTTGAGAGCGCGCACCGGGATTACTGGCAGGCGCGGATCAACCTGAACGCTGGCTACGGCATCCCGTGCCGAAGCGCGGAAAAACGCCTTCTTGAAAGCTGGATGAGCGATGCTCTCCGCGGCGCAGGCAAAGCGCGTGCCAAGCTGAACGCCGCAAGCACCCATCTCAATGTAACTCGCAATCGCTTCTCCGCGGCCAATCCCACCGGCGACAAAGATCAGGTGATCTGCGCTCAACTCCGGCAGGATTTCTTGCGCGAGGACGCTGGTAGAAACAGGACCGATATGCCCTCCTGCTTCCATGCCCTCAATCACCAGAGCATCGGCGCCGGAACGGAGCAGCTTCTTGGCCAACGCTAGCGTTGGAGCAAAACAGATTACCTTTGCGCCCGCGCCATCTGTCCCTTTGATAGCCTCGACGCTGCCCTTGGGAGGGATTCCTCCGGCAAGGACAACATGGCTGACAGCATACTTCCGACAGACTTCGATCAAGTCGAAAAGTTGAGGATGCATAGTGATGAGGTTCACGCCAAAGGGCTTCTCGGTCAGAGCTTTCGTGGCTGCAATCTCGGTTTCGAGCAGCTCCGGCGTCATAGCGCCGCACGCGATCACTCCGAAGCCTCCAGCATTAGAAATAGCAGCGACAAGATTGCGCTCTGACACCCAACTCATGGCTCCGCACAAAATCGCGGTCTCGCAGCCCAGGAAATCAGTTCCGCGCTGCATGAGGGTGGTCGTGTTTGGATAAGCTGTCATGTTGGTCTTGCGATTAGGCAATCGCATCCACTCGGGCAACCCGCCGCAGGCAAGCGATTTGCGATTTGTACGGTTAACAGCGCGAGTCAGTTTTGCGAAGGAACTGCTGCACTTTGACGAAAGCATGAAGCAATTATGATTGTTATATCTTGAAATAAAACTGCGTCGATATGCAAATGTGTAAGGCGCCTGTCATCGAATGCTGCCAATAAGGCCTCGTCGGCATCCTCCCTACCCTCAACTCGCCGACTCCCGTTTTTCGACCAGCAGAAGGTTGCCTCGCTATGTTCAAGAACACTCTCTCGCTTGCGATCGCCCTCGGCATTGCTGCCGCAGCGTCTCCGCTCGCCGCGCAAGATGACACCCAAATCGAAGTGCGCGTGTCGATCGCCGATCTAGACCTCACAACCAAAGCCGGCCAAGCGACGCTTGACCGCCGCCTGACTTCGGCTGCTCGCAAAGTCTGTGGCGGCAAGCCTAGTATTCGTGATCTCACTGTCATGCTCGCCTATCGCGCATGCCGTGAGGAAACGCGCGAAAAATACTGGGGTGCACGCATGGTCGCAGTGAACCGCGCTCTTGAGGCTGCCAATGCCAAACGTGTTGCAGTTCTTGCTGACAAGCTCGGTTTTATCGCAGTGCGCTAATCGGTAGAAGCTAACGACACGGGGGCCGGCGCATCCTTGAATTGTGTGTCGGCCCCATTTTTGCGAATGGGCGCCCCTTCGTTCGGGGGAACGGGTCTATTCAATTGGTTGCGCGGTAGTCATTTGGGCAGTTTGTCTGACTTCATTGACTTGCTTCCCGCCTCTCGCGCGGGCCATCACCAGACCAAGCTCCGCCTGTCGAAGTGTCCAATCTACCGTGCATTCAATAGGCGCTAGGCCTGCACTGGCTGAGAGTTGCGGGCTGCGCGAAGTCGTCGTTAGCGCGAGTGAATGGAAGGTTTGCAGCACGTCAACGCTCCAGTCGCGGGCCGCCTCACGCGTCATCTCCGGCAAGATCACGCAAAACCGCTCCCCATCGAACTGAGCAAGCTCATATTCTGGAAGCACCATCGCCTCTAGGAACTTTGCAAATCCCCAAACAATCTCATCAGCTGTGCGCTGCCCATATTGCAGGAATATTGGACGCATGCGGTCGACTTCGAAAAGCACCATAAACCCGCCAGTTCCACTGACCAACCGGCG
This sequence comes from Pseudomonadota bacterium, assembly GCA_039821045.1. GTDB lineage: Bacteria > Pseudomonadota > Alphaproteobacteria > Sphingomonadales > Sphingomonadaceae > Erythrobacter. The sequence goes on along the minus strand of JBCBOW010000236.1, from coordinate 1,107 downwards.
ACGCAGATTGGCGCAGAACGCGTGTCTATTGGCGAGGCCCGTGAGTGGATCAACCAGCGCTCGCGAGTAAAGCTCACCTTCGAGAGTGCGCATACGCTCAACAGATCGCAAAAGGCCCACTGCGCCAACGAGAGCGCCTGTGTTATCCTCGATCCGTCTCAGGCTTAAAGCATACCAACAAGCTGGCGTAGCCCCGTCCGTCTTGGCGGCCTCCATGTTAGCCTTCAACGGAAACTCAATCCAATCAGGTGCAGGTTCGCGCTCGAGGACATTTGCAAAGTGCCGCGACAGGTCATTCGCTTCGTCGCGCTCGGTTAGATCCGTGATGTGCGGTTTGAGAAGTAAACCCTCAAGCTCATAGCCAAGCTCGGCAAAATTCTCTGATGCGCTCGTTACAAATCCCTGCGTATCGAGCCGGATAACGATATCGCCCGCAGCTTTCTCAAGCAGCCCGCGCAGAGCCGCACCTTCTTCGACGCTCAGTCCCATATGCATGCCGTTTCGCCCCCGGCTTTGTTTGCCCCAGGTCGGCACGAAATTCAGTAGCGTTAGTTACAGACTTACCTGCTGTGAGTAGCAAAAATGAATATTGACGTAGATCACGTCATTACTTTTATAATAGTAAGTTTTGTAAGCTAACATTACTAAAAAACGAATCACGACCAGTAGTCATTTACCATAATCTTTCATAATCACACCCAGAATTGGGTGCGGCTATCCGAAGAACGATGTCAAATCTCGATCATGATACGAATGTTTGCAGGCGGCGTTCCGTAAGCCGTAGCAATACGTAAACGGCAGTCTTCAACTACTGCCGAGTGCTGTGCGGCTCCTGTACGCACCTCTAGATCTGCCGGTTCAACCCCAAGTGCCTGGGCTAGCGGTTCAATCCGGTCTGGGAGAGGTTTTGCTTTGCCTTTCTCCCAAGCCCAGACGGTGGGCTTGCTGACACTCAGTGCGCTCGCCACCTGTGCAAGGGTCAGACCTTTCTCCCTGCGCAATCGGTTAATGCGCGCACCCAGTGGCTCGTTGCCAGCATCGGTCGCACCAAAGCTGTGTCTCTCAGGACTTCGGGGGAGCGGTGTTCCAGCGCCCCGTAATTGCGCT
>JBCBOW010000235.1:0-4038 GCA_039821045.1 Pseudomonadota bacterium | reverse complement strand
GGCGGGCCTTGCTTTGCTTGCGATTGCGGTGTTCTTCTACGTGCTGGTGGGTCCGATGGAGCTTGCTCCAAACGATCGCATCGTCATTGACGGTCTTGTGGGCCTTGCCTTTGGCGCCTCGCTGATCTCGATCTTTGCCCGGCTTGGCGGCGGTATCTTCACCAAAGCGGCTGACGTTGGCGCGGACCTTGTCGGCAAGGTCGAGGCCTCGATCCCCGAGGATGACCCTCGCAACCCGGCCACAATCGCTGACAATGTCGGCGACAATGTCGGCGATTGCGCTGGCATGGCGGCGGACCTGTTCGAGACCTATGTCGTCACCGTGGGCGCGACTATGGTTTTGACCGCGCTGCTCTTCAGCGAAGTGCTGGGCGATCTGCTGCTGCCGATGATGGCGCTTCCTCTGCTGATCGGCGGGGCGTGCATCGTCACCTCGATCATCGGTACCTACTTTGTGCGTCTCGGCAATGGCACCAACGTCATGGGCGCGATGTACAAGGGCTTCCTCGTCACCGCTATCCTGGCCATTCCGCTCATCTATGTCGTTACGCAATACGCGCTTGGCAGTATGAGCGCGGTGCTGGGCGCGGGCCCGAGCGGTGTTGAATTCACCGGTATGGACCTGTTCCTGTGCTCGCTGATCGGTCTTGTGCTGACCGGCGTCATCATCTGGATCACCGAGTATTACACCGGCACGAACTTCCGTCCGGTCCGCTCGATCGCCAAGGCTTCGGAAACGGGCCATGGCACCAACGTGATCCAGGGTCTTGCTATCAGCCTTGAATCGACTGCACTGCCGACCATCGTCATCATCGCTGCGATCATCGGCGCGTATCAGCTCGCTGGGCTTATCGGTCTTGCTTACGGCGCGACCGCTATGCTGGCTTTGGCGGGCATGGTTGTGGCGCTCGATGCCTATGGCCCGGTGACGGACAATGCCGGCGGCATCGCCGAGATGGCCGAGCTCGACGCGAGCGTGCGCGAGAAGACTGACCTTCTCGATGCGGTTGGCAACACCACCAAGGCTGTGACCAAGGGTTATGCGATTGGCTCCGCCGGTCTCGCAGCGCTGGTGCTGTTTGCCGCTTACACCGCTGACCTGCGCGAGTTCTTCCCGGACGCTAACGTCGATTTCGGCCTGGAGAACCCGTATGTGATCGTTGGTCTGCTGCTGGGCGCGCTCTTGCCTTACCTCTTCGGCGCGATGGGCATGACCGCTGTGGGCCGCGCCGCGGGCGATGTTGTGAAGGACGTGCGTGAGCAGTTTGCCGAGGATCCGGGCATCATGGCCGGCACCAGCCGCCCGGACTACGCGCGCACCGTCGATCTGGTCACCAAGGCCGCGATCAAAGAGATGATCGTTCCTTCGCTGCTCCCGGTGCTGGCGCCGATTCTGGTCTACTTCGTGATCTACCTGATCGCAGGGCAAGACAACGCGTTTGCAGCGCTCGGCGCTCTGCTTCTCGGCGTTATCGTGGGCGGCCTGTTCGTCGCGCTTTCGATGACCGCGGGTGGCGGCGCTTGGGACAACGCCAAGAAGTACATCGAAGACGGCAATCACGGCGGCAAGGGCTCTGAGGCTCACAAGGCGGCTGTGACGGGCGATACGGTGGGCGATCCCTATAAGGACACCGCTGGCCCGGCTGTGAACCCGATGATCAAGATCACCAACATCGTCGCGCTGCTGCTGCTCGCAGCGCTCGCAGGCGCGCACTAAGCGCATCCACACCTTTCGCCGACAATGAGACCCCGCCGGACCGACCCATGATCTGGGCTGGTTTGGCGGGGTTTTTCTTAAGGTCTGTCTGTTAATCCTCCTCCCAAATGCGCGGGTTTGCGCGCCATTTAAGGGATAACAGCCGACGTGAACGCCCCGTTCAAACCGGACACATTGAGCGACGCGGATGCGTTTGATACGCTGGCCGCGGCGGACCAGCCTGATCGCAGCTATCTGCGCGCGCAGTGGTTTGCGAGCGGACCTGACCCTGCGACCAAGCTCGCGGTGGCGCGCGATGCCAGCGGCGCGCCGCTCGCCGGCTTTGCGCTGCGCCCCAAGAGCATTGGTCCGGCGGCTCTCGGCCTGCACGTCAACCAGATCGCCGGGCCCTATTGGCCGATGCGCGGTGTGCCGCTCGACAAGAACGCATCGGCTCAAGCGCTCGCCAGCGCGCTTTCGGACAAGGCACTCGCGCGGGCGCTTGGGCCGGCCTTTCGCCTCGGCCCGGTGGTGCGCGACCATGCGTCGATCCGTCTGCTGCGCGAGGCCTTTGCGCTCGCCGGCTGGAGCGTGCTCTCCAAACCGGTCGGCCAGCATTTCGCGGTTGATCTCGCAACGCTGACGGCGAGCGGCAAATGGCCCTCGACCAGAGGGCAGCGCAAGCGGCGCTGGCACGTGCGCAACATGGAGAAGATCGCTCCGGTGCGCTTTGAGTATTTCACCGGCACTGATTGGACCGCCGCCACGCGCAATGCCATGGCCGCGATCGAAGCGAACAGCTGGCTCGCCACGCTCGAGGATGGCGGCGACACCAAGTTCCTCGATCCCGCTTTGCGCGCCACCTGGGAGGATGCGGCCAAGGACGCAGCGCTCGCCGCGATGATCAGGGGCAGCCTCTTCTGGATCGGAGAAGACCCTGTCGCCTTCACTTTCGGGCTTGATTGCGGGGCCTCGCGCCTGCTCATCGCTAACAATTTTGACATGCGCTTCAAGAAAGAGTCGCCCGGCAAGGTGTTGATCTATGACGACTTCCTGAAGGCTGCCGAGCGCGGCATCGCATGGATGGATCTCGGCCTTGGCGATGCGGGCTACAAGAGTGACATGGGCGCTGCGGAAGTCGGCACCTTTGTTGATCTGATGTTCGTGCAAAGCACCCTCTTCGCGCGCGCCTTGCGCCCGCTGTGGGAGCGCTGACCCGCTTGACGCCGGACCGCGAGCCCCGCATGGGCGCGGCACGATGACTGACACCGCTGATCCTGAACGCCCATCTCCCGATCAACTCGTCGCCGGCCTTGTCCGCTTGCTCACTGTCGAGAAGCGCGCCGCTGACATCTACCAGGGCGCGCCGCAGAAGGATGGCTTTGGCCGCGTTTTCGGTGGCCAGGTGATCGCGCAGGCGCTCCAGGCGGCTCAAGCGAGCGTCCCTCAGATCAAGACCGCGCACTCGCTTCATGCTTACTTCCTGCGTGGCGGCGTTGAAGGCCCGCCGATCGAGTATCGCATCGCGCGCGACTTTGATGGCAAGAGCTTTGCCAACCGCCGGGTGGTCGCAGCACAAGAGAACGAGGAGGGCGAAGCGATCCCGATCCTCAATCTGACCGCGAGCTTTCAGGTGCCTGAAGAGGGCCTTGAGCATTGCGATGCGCCGATGCCGCAAGTCCCCGCTCCTGATGAGCTCAAGTCCGACATGGAGCAGCGCCGCGCGCTTGCTGACATGATGGGCGACAAGCTCAATGAGGCCCAGCGCCGCATAATGCTGCGCCCGCGCGCGATCGAGATGCGCACGGTGGACCGGCTGCACTGGATGAACTCCGAGCCCAAGGAGCCGCGCGCCCACAGCTGGTTTCGCACCGCCGCCCGCGTCCCGGCCGAAGCCGACACCCCCGCCCTGCACCGCGCGCTGATCGCTTATGCCAGCGACTACACGCTGCTTGGCACCGCCGCCTTGCCGCATGGCCTCTCGTGGATGCGCGGCGAGCTGGTCGGCGCGAGCCTTGACCACGCGATCTGGTATCACAACCAGGCGCGCGCGGATGAGTGGCTCCTCTATGTCACCGACAGCCCCTGGACCGGCGGCGGGCGCGGCTTCAACCGCGGCCGTATCTTCACCGCTGAGGGCACGCTTGTCGCAAGCGTCGCGCAGGAAGGCATGATGCGCAAACGGCGGCGCAGGACCGAAGCGACAAGCTGAGCCCCAACTCGTCGCACCCTCAACTCGTCGTACGTAGAGAACGTGTGACACACCTGGCACACTGTCTAAGCGCAAAAATCCCTTCGATCACAGCACCGTCTTTTGATCGAGTGACGCGATCAAACAAACC
>JBCBOW010000234.1:0-4039 GCA_039821045.1 Pseudomonadota bacterium | reverse complement strand
CGCCGCAGGCCGCTGCGCTGCAGGCCGATGCCGAGCAAGCCGCCGCAGCACAGGCCTTCGCTGCACAAGCTTGCGCTTTTGCGAGGCGCTTGGCTTCGCGCTTGGCTTCTTTGCGAGCGCGGCGCTCTTCACGCTCTTTGGCACGCTCAGCAGCCGAGTAGTTCGAGGAGCTGAGGGAAACGCCGGTCGGGCCACACGGAACATCAGCAGCAGCCGGGGCGCCCGCGGAGATAACAGCAAGGCCGCCAGCAACCATCAGCAGGCTGGCAAGTGAGGGTTTCTTAGTCATGGAAAAATTCCTTTGAGAATGAGGGGGTATTGAGGGATTTCGATCGGGGTATCAGCCGAAGCGCTTGCCGGTCGGGATGTCGGTCCAGGCGACATTGGCGTTCTTGATGAAGCCGGGAATGTCTTTCAGCCACATGTTCTGAACCTGCTTGTTGAAGTTCAGATAGAGCTTGCCGTCGACGATCTTGTAGACCTTGGGATCACCCGGTGCGAGCCGGCCATTAGCGCCCAGCGCCCAAGCGCAATGACCGCCATATTGCGGCGCGTAGGCATCGGGATCAGCTTTGAACTTGTCCGCATTTTCCTGGCTTGCAAAGTGCCATTCAGCGCCGTTGTAATCGACCTTGAAGCGGGCATCGCCTTTTACGGGAACGCCATTGCCTTGGAAGTAGCTGACGGTGTCATAGCCGCTCACAGCGATGTTCTCGCCTTCAACGCCTACAAACACACCGCCATCAGCATACGCTGGGGTGGTGATGGCAAGCGGAGCGGCGAAGGCCGCTGCTGCCAAGATAAGAGTACGAAGTTTCATTAGGGGGGTCTCTCCTATGGGGGATTTCCATCATCATGCGTGCGGGCGACCACTCGAGCGACGTTGTCGAGGGGCTTCAGGTCGTCAGGGGGAGTTGCCAGAAAGGGGGGACTGGCAACGTGCCCTCAACAACGCCGCTCAAGTGGCCGCGCACATCAGTTGGTTCGCGCCACATGCGAAATAGGTGACACTTGGTGCAAAAAATTGCGGCATTTTGTGTCGTCACCATGCGCGCGCACTCGACTTGAATTGCGCGATCGGCCACAGCGAACCGCACAATCCTGCGAGTTTTGCGAGAGATAATGCGCCTGTCTGACTGTCACCGAATTGATGATTTTCGCACGCTGGCAAAGCGCCGACTGCCCTTCCCGGTGTTTGATTACATCGATGGCGCGGCTGATGATGAGCTCACCAAAGCGCGCAACACGGCCGCCTATGAAACGGTGGATCTGGTGCCCGATGTGCTCGCCGGTGTGGCTGAGATTGACACCTCGTGCACCATTCTGGGGCGCCGATCAGCGCTGCCGCTGATGCTTTCTCCGACCGCCGTCCAGCGCGCGTTTCATTGGCAAGGAGAACGCGCGGTCGCCAAGGCAGCGGAAAGCCAAGGGCTGTGGTTTGGAATTTCAAGCCTCGCGACCCGCTCGATTGAGGAGATCGCTGCGCTGACGAATGGCCCGAAGCTGTTCCAGCTTTATGTGCACAAAGACAAAGGGCTCAACACCCACATGATTGAGCGTTGCCAGGCGGCGGGTTTTGATGCGCTGGCGCTCACAGTCGATACGATCGTCTCAGGCAAGCGTGAGCGATGCCTGCATTCAGGCTTCACCACCCCGCCCCGCTTTACGCCTGCGAGCGTATGGAGCTATGCGACGCGTCCGAAATGGACGCTCGACTATGTCCTGCGCGAGAAATTCCGGCTGCCCAATCTCGATACGCATGTGAGCGAAGGGTCGTCCCGGGCGGTGAGTATTGCCGAATACTTCAACACCATGCTCGACACCTCGATGGACTGGTCCACCGCTGCAGCGATCCGCGAGCAATGGGGCGGGACATTCGTGCTCAAAGGCGTGATGAGCGTTGCCGATGCACGCCGCGCAGTTGAGATCGGAGCAGATGCAATCATGCTCTCCAATCACGGCGGGCGCCAATTGGACGGGAGCCGTGCGCCGTTTGATCAGCTGCCGGAGATCATCGATGCGGTCGGCGGCGAGATCGAGGTGATTTGCGATGGCGGGGTGCGGCGCGGCACGCATGTGTTGAAAGCGCTCGCCACAGGCGCGAGCGCGGCAAGCGGCGGGCGGCTGTATCTTTATGCGCTCGCGGCGGCGGGCGAAGAAGGCGTGACGCGTGCGCTTGATATCCTCAAGGATGAGATTGAGCGCGGGATGCGGCTGATGGGCGTCACACAGGTAGACCAACTGACCCGCAATCGGCTACGCACGCGCTGAGGCTTTGGGTAAGCCGCTTTTTGTCATCAAACTGACACTGAAATGGCTCTTAGCCCTCTCAAACCGGCTGATTGATGGGATGGATCATGACCAAACGCACGTGTGTTGCTGCTTTCGCATTGGCGCTTTCACTAAGCGCGTGCGGCGGCACGGCTGAAGAAACGCCGACCAATGACGCGGATGATTTCGCCGCGCGGATCAACAACGGGAATACGCAGGCACCTGCAGCCCAAGCAGCGGCTCCGGCTGAAATGCAAGCGCCTCAGATCGCGCAGCCTTTGCCCGATGCAGCGCCGGGCCAGTTTGTGCCGGGCACCGCGACAGACCCGGAAAGCGCGACTTGCGGGGCCAACCGGATGGGCCAGTTCTTGAACCGACCGGCTGATGATGCGACCCGCGCGGCGATCATGGAAGTCGCCTCCGATGTGAGCGAGATTCGCTTCGTTGCACCCGGCGCCCAAGGAGTGCGGCCCGATCCCACGCATCCGCGGCTCAACATCATGATCGATACCACCGGCGTCATCCGCGACGCGCGCTGCGGCTAAAGCCAAGCCTACAAGCGAAACGAAAAACCCCGCCGCGCAAAGCTCGCGCAGCGGGGTTTTGATTCAATGCGTAAAGCCTTCAGGCACGCAGTCCAAGATCAGTCCTGGTAGTGCTCGTCTGCTGAGTGGGTCGGATAGTTCGTCTCCGCCGAAGCGATGAAGCCCGGAATGTCCTTGTTCCACTTCTCAGCAACGCCCTCGCTAAAGTTCAGATAGAGCGTGCCGTCGACGATCTTGTAGACATTGGGATCACCCGGTGCGAGCGCATCGTTCGCGCCGATCGCCCATGCGCAATAGCCGCCATATGCCGGAGCATATTTGGCCGGGTCTTCGATGAAGGTCTGCGCGTTGGCTTCGCTGGCGAAGCGATAGTCATAGCCCTGATAGCGCACGGTGAAGTCTTCTGAGCCTTCGACCGGCGTGCCATCTTCGCTGAAATAGCTGACCACATCGAAGCCCGAAACGGCGAGCGTATCGCTCTTGGCTTTGCGATAGACAGGGCCGGTTGGCTCACCGCCAAGATCAGCGATAAGGCCGGTCTCAGCAACCGCTTCCACAGCGGCGCTATCGCCCGCATCAGCGGTTTCCGCCGGAGCACTGCACGCCGCAACACCCGCGAGCAAAACGCCGAGAAGCACAGGGGTAAAAACTGATTTCTTCATTTGTATTCTCCTCCAGACAAAGCTTTCTTTGAATGTCGTTTCTAGCAGCCGGAATACCTGTTCTCCGGCAACATGCCTCATTTCGCGCGGCTTTTGGCAAAGGTTACACGAGCCAACGGATCTGGAATAAATTTCCCCGCCCCCGCACTTGCATGCATCCGCATAATCAGCGAAAGCTCCCGGGAGATGACACGCGCAGACCGCCTCTTCCTACGACTTATCCGCCCTTGGGGGTGATGACCCGCAGGCAATAGGCCGGCGCGGCGCACACCCTCAAGGGATACGCCGCTGCCCAGTCTGCCCCTTTTTTCAAAATGGGCGCCTCTCTCGATAAAGAGACTTTCCCAATGCCTATGCTGTCTGATCCATCCCGCAAATATTCGCCCTTTGGCCAGATCAATCTGCCCGATCGCCAATGGCCCTCTCGCACGATTGAGCGCGCCCCGCGCTGGCTTTCGACCGATCTTCGCGATGGCAATCAGTCAATCATTGATCCGATGGATGCGGTGAAAAAGCGGCGCTTTTTTGATTTGCTGGTTGAGATCGGCGTCAAGGAAATCG
>JBCBOW010000233.1:0-4067 GCA_039821045.1 Pseudomonadota bacterium | reverse complement strand
AGAATTCATCGGAGACATGCTCGCGATCGCCAAAGCAGCCGGGGCGACAAGCGCTGTACGGATTGCATCGCGCACAGACGATCTCTTCGCTCCGGGCACGGATGTTTCGCAAGGCTCTTTTGCGCTGCGTGATCGCTACACCGATCTTATGTGGCTCGGCGGTACGAAAGCGCTGTGGTCGCTCGGCGATGGCGCGGCGGCGGCGCCTTTGTTTGAACGCTATGGCCACGGCGCGCGCAGCCCGCTGACTAAGTCGAAGGGCTATTACTGGGCCGGACGCGCCGCACGCCAAGCGGGGATGCGCGAAGAAGCCAGCCGTTTGTTTGAAGCAGCAGCGCAATGGCCCGATTACTATTACGGTCAGCTTGCTCTTGCCGCGCTCAACCGCCCGATGCCCCAGTTTGCGCAATTGCCGCAAGCGGATGTCAACGGCGCCACCCGCACCGCTTATGAAGAGCGCGCTTTGAGCAAAGCGATCCTCGCGATCGCCTCAAAGCGCCGCGATTGGCGCACCGAGCGGCGTTTCTTCCAGGCCGTTGGCGATGCGGCGCAAAACGGCGAAGAAATGCTCCTGGCGCACGATCTCGCAACACGCGCGGGCCTTCCCGAGATGGCTGTCGTTCTCGGCATGAAAGCCGGCGAGCGTTTCAAAGGCCTCGAACGCATTGGCTTTCCGAGCTACCCCACGCCTAGGGTCAATGATTGGACCATGGTCCACGCCATTGGCCGTCAGGAAAGCGAGTTTGACCGCACCCGCGTCAGCCATGCAGGAGCGCGCGGCATCATGCAGCTGCTGCGCAGCACAGCGCGCGAGGAGGCCGGGATCCTCGGCATTCAATATCTCAGCGCCAACCTGCTGACCGATCCGCAATACAACATCCGCCTTGGGGATGCTCACTTTGCCCGGCGAATGGATTTGTACGGCGGTGCTTACCCGCTCGCGATCGCTTCCTACAACGCAGGGCCGGGCCGCGTGAGACAGTGGCTGCGGCTTAATGGTGATCCGCGCAAAGGTGAGATTGACTGGCCGACCTGGATTGAGCGCATCCCCGCCAATTTCGAGACCCGGTATTATGTCATGCGCGTGATCGGAAACGCGGTCACCTATTCGCATATGTATCCAGACGAAGCGGGCTTGCCGCGCACGGTTGATCATTTTCTGCCATAGCTGCCGCCATGGCATCAAAGCCCGGCCCTCCGATTACGCCACAAGGCATGGCCGCGCTCAAAGCGCGCTATGATCATTTGCTCGGCAAAGAGCGCCCGGAGATTGTTGAAATCGTCAGCTGGGCGGCGGGCAATGGCGATCGCAGCGAGAACGGTGATTATCTTTATGGGCGCAAGCGCATGCGCGAGATTGATCGCGAGCTCGGCTTTTTGGCTCGCCGGATGAAAGCTTGCCGCGTTGTCGATCCCGCGCAGCAGCCGGACAAATCACGGGTTTTCTTCGGCGCTCAAGTCGAATTGGCGGATGAGGAAGACAACCGGCACACTGTCCGACTTGTTGGCGATGATGAGCAAGATGCGAGCGCCGGTGCGATTGGATGGAATTCGCCAATGGCAAAAGCGCTGCGCGGCGCAAGCGTGGGCGATGTGCGGAAGGTGCGATTGCCTGGCGGAGCGAAGGAATGGGAAGTGATGGCGGTATCTTATGAATAGGCTCGTAAGCGCTGTGTGCCTTGCCGCAGGCTTTGCGCTCACAGCTGCGCCCGTTGCTGCCAAGGATAGCCTTGGCGTGTTCGGAAGCTGGGCGGCCTTTCGCGACGCAGACACGCCGCGTTGCTATGCTATCGCTGCCCCGCGCTCGAGCGCCAAGACCCAGAGTTTTGCGAGCATCGGCATTTGGCCCAGCGCCAAGGTCCGCGGGCAAGTGCATTTCCGTTTGTCCCGCCCGGCGGCCTCGGACACGCGCGCGCGGCTTGTCATTGGCAATCAACGCTTTGAACTTGTGACCGCGGGCGACAACGCATGGGCGCCTGACAGCGGCCAAGACGCTGCCATTATTGCAGCTCTGCGGTCAGCCTCGCGCATGAGCGTTTCCGCCCGCGCAGCAGGAGGAGGACGCTTCACTGATCGTTATTATCTCGAAGGAGTAGCAACCGCGATCGACGCGAGCTTGGTTGGATGCGCCACATTCAAGCCCTGATCTAGCGGTTTGCGCTCCACTGATCTGGCCAAATGGTTCCTTCGCGCTTATATGCGCCGCCACTCATGCCAGACACAACTCTCATGACCATTCCGGGCAGCGATAACCCGGTACCCGTGGCGCGTGACATCACGCCGCGCGCTGATGGGCGCGTGGATCTTATCGGCCTGCCCCGCCCGCGTATTCGAGAGCTGTTTGCTGAGGCTGGGCTTGATGCGCGGCAGGCGAAGCTGCGCTCTAAACAGGTCTTTCACTGGCTCTATCACCGCGGCGTCACTGACTTTGACGCGATGACCGATATCGCCAAGACGATGCGGCCGTGGCTGGCAGAGCGCTTCGTGATCGGGCGGCCCAATGTGGTCGAAGCCCAGCATAGCGCGGACGGGACGCGCAAGTGGTTGCTCCAAACCGATGATGGTCATGACTTTGAGATGGTCTTCATCCCTGATGCGGATCGCGGGACATTATGCGTCTCAAGCCAGGTCGGCTGCACTTTGAACTGCACCTTTTGCGCCACGGGGACGATGCGGCTTGTGCGCAATCTTACGCCCGGCGAGATCGTGGGCCAGGTTATGCTCGCGCGCGATGCTTTGGGTGAATGGCCCAAGGGCGCGATGGACGGCTTGGACGAGGCCGAAGACGCCGGCCACTACACCGCTGATGGGCGCTTGCTCACCAACATTGTGATGATGGGTATGGGTGAGCCGCTCTACAATTTCGATCATGTGCGCGATGCGCTGCATCTCGTGATGGACGGCGATGGTCTGGGCCTCTCCAAGCGCCGGATCACGCTTTCAACCAGCGGCGTTGTTCCGATGATGGAACGGTGTGGTGAGGAAATTGGCGTCAATCTCGCAGTGTCGTTGCACGCGGTGACCAAGCCGGTGCGCGATGAGATCGTACCGCTCAACCGCAAATATGGGATTGAAGAGCTGCTTCAGGCCTGTGCGGACTATCCGGGCGCCTCGAACGCGCGGCGCATCACGTTTGAGTATGTCATGCTTAAGGACAAGAATGACAGCGACGACGATGCGCGCGAGCTCGTCCGTTTGCTCAAGGAGTATGATCTTCCCGCGAAGGTGAACCTGATCCCGTTCAATCCATGGCCGGGCGCAGAGTATGAATGCTCAGCCCCTGAGCGGATCAAGGCATTTTCCGATATTGTGTTTGAAGGCGGGATCAGCGCGCCAGTGCGCACCCCGCGCGGGCGCGACATCGACGCCGCCTGCGGGCAGCTCAAGACCGCGGCTGAGAAAAAGAGCCGGGCGCAGCGTGATCGCGAAACGGCGGCGGCTGCTGAGGCGTGAGCATCGATCCGGCAACGTTTGAATTCTACACCAAGCGCGCACCGCATTACACGCATGGGTTCGCGCACAATCACTCCGCACCGCTAAACGCCTTTCTCGATCGGCTTGAGCCAGGGGCTCGTGTGCTGGAGCTGGGATGCGGCGGCGGGCAGGATTCAGCGCATATGCGTCGGCGTGGTTTCGCCATAGATGCAACCGATGGCGTCCCAGCAATGGCGAAGAAAGCCGATGAGCGTTTTGATCTGGGCGCGCGGGTCATGCGCTTTGATGAGCTGGACGCGCGCGAGGCGTATGATGGCGTTTGGGCGCATGCCTGCCTGTTGCACTGCCCCCGCGCAGACTTGCCCAGCGTTCTCGCCGCGATCCAAACCGCTCTTCGCCCCGGCGGATGGCACTTTGCAAGTTACAAGCTGGGGACTGGCGAAGGCCGCGATCTGCTGGGCCGGCTGCACAATTTTCCTCCCGCTGAGTGGTTGAAAGCACGCTATGCGGAGGCGCGCTTCGAGCTGATCGATGATCGCATCTACGCAGGCAAGGGCTCCGATGGCACTCAGCGCGACTGGATCGACCTCACCGTCAGGAAGGCGGCATGACCAATCCAATCGAGCGAACCG
>JBCBOW010000232.1:0-4080 GCA_039821045.1 Pseudomonadota bacterium | reverse complement strand
TAGGCCACGCTGTCGATCTGGCGCAGGCCGTCCATCACGAGTTCACCGATCCGCGCTGAGGGCACTTCTGCTTCGCCTGCGGTTTCAACCTGACGTTGAATGCCCGACACGAGCCGGTCGATCTGCTCCTGGGTTACGCCGCGCTTGCGGCAGGCCAGGGCAACCGAGCGCTCAAGCTTTGCGCGGTCAAACGCCTCGCGCCGCGCGTCCTCGCCATCAGGCCCGGCTTTGACGATCACGACTTCGCGCAGCTGCACCCGCTCAAAAGTCGTAAAGCGCGCGCCGCACGAATTGCACTGGCGCCGCCGGCGGATCGTTGTGCCATCTTCAGCGGGTCGGCTGTCTTTAACCTGAGTGTCTTCGTGAGCGCAAAACGGACAGCGCATTCGGCAGAGTTACTTCTTGATTCGCTGGTAAAATGCAAAGCCCGCCCCGGCGACCAGACCGACCGGCAGCGAGACGATCGGCAAAAGTGCGCCCGCCACAGCGCCGATCGCCGCCCCGGTCAGCACCGGCGCGGTCGAGGGGTGCGACATGCCGCCTTTCGCCATCCCTGATATCTCGGTCTTGGCGTCTTCGACCCAATCTTGCTTGTCATCACTCATGGTGACCTCACATGCCCGGATAGACCGGAAAATCGCGGCACAGCTCTGAAACACGGGCGCGCACGCTCTCTTCGATTTGTGCATCGCCTTCTGGTCCGTTGTTCGAGAGACCTTCGACCACTTCGGCGATCAGCGCGCCAACCTGGCGGAATTCCAGCGGGCCAAAGCCGCGCGTCGTACCCGCTGGCGTGCCCAGACGGATACCGCTGGTGACAAAGGGCGAGCGCGTATCAAACGGGATGCCGTTTTTGTTGCAAGTGAGCCAGGCGCGATCCAGCCCCTTTTCCGCAGCTTTGCCGGTGACGTCTTTCGCAGTGAGATCGACCAGCATGGAGTGGTTGTCCGTTCCGCCTGAGCAGATGCGCAGACCGTTTTCCTCAAGGCTCGCCGCCAAAGCGCGCGCGTTTTCAACGATGCGCTGAGCGTAAAGCTTGAATTCGGGCTGCAATGCCTCGCGGAAGGCGACAGCCTTGGCGGCGATCACATGCACCAAGGGGCCGCCCTGAAGACCGGGGAACACCGCCATGTTCAAAGGCTTGGTGTACTTTTCATCGTTCCACAACATGATGCCAGAGCGCGGGCCCCGCAGGCTCTTATGCGTGGTTGAGGTCACAATATCGCAATGCGGGAAGGGCGAGGGGTGCGCGCCGCCTGCGACCAGCCCGGAAATGTGGCTCATATCGCACAGCAAGACCGCGCCCACTTCATCAGCGATCTCGCGGAAACGCGCAAAGTCCCATTGGCGCGAATAGGCTGTGCCGCCGCAGATGATGAGCTTGGGCTTATGTTCGCGCGCGGTTGCCGCGACCGCTTCCATATCGATGAGCTCGTCTTCCTGGCGAACTCCATAAGAAACCGGATTGAACCATTTGCCCGAAACATTGACTGGTGACCCGTGAGTCAAATGGCCGCCCGAGTTCAGATCAAGGCCCATGAAGGTGTCACCCGGCTCCAGCAGCGCCAGGAACACCGCCTGGTTCATCTGGCTGCCGCTGTTGGGCTGGACGTTGGCAAAGTTGCATCCAAACAATTGCTTGGCGCGCTCAATGGCCAGCGTTTCGACCACATCGGCATATTCGCAGCCGCCATAATAGCGCTTGCCCGGATAACCTTCGGCGTATTTGTTGGTGAAGACGCTGCCTGTCGCCTCAAGCACGGCTTTGGAGGCGATGTTCTCGCTCGCGATCAGCTCGATTTTGTCACGCTGCCGGGCCAGTTCGCTGCCGATAGCAGCAGCGATTTCCGGATCAGCGGTGGCAAGATCATCGTGCCAGAAGGCGTCCATCGTATTGACGACGTCGGAGGGGGCTGTGCTCATGGGGCTTTTCTCGTCTGGTGGGCTTTAAGGTACGTTTACTGATGCGTTTTGATCGGGTCGGATTCAATCGGCGGATTGCCAAGCTTTGCTACGCGGCGGACATGTCGATCTCCGCCAAAGGGCGTTTCAAGAAAAGTTCCAAGGCACGCCTTGGCTTGTTCCACCCCGATCATGCGCGCACCCATGGCGATGACATTGGCATCATTGTGCTCGCGCGCGAAGAAGGCGGAGAGTTGTTCTGAAACTACGGCGCATCGGCAAGCAGGGTTGCGATTAACCGCCATTGAGATGCCAAGGCCAGTGCCACACAGGGCCACACCGAATTCCACGGTGCCGTCTGCGACGACTTCTGAGAGGCTATAGCCATAATCGGGATAATCGACGCTTTCCCCCGGCTCGGGGCCAAGATCAGCGACTTCGTGACCCAGATCCATCAGCCATTCGGCGAGGAGCGCTTTGAGGTCTGTGGCGGCGTGGTCTGAGGCGATAGCGATGCGCATGGGTTTCCACATAGGCGCTGAGGGGGAAACACTCCACCCCGCAGGAGGGGTTTTCGACGCGTGGTTGTTTGCGAAAGGCAGCGGAGGCTCGCGTGTTGCCCACGAAGCGTGCTCAAATCCTGCTTGTGCGTGGCTGAGTGATTGGCCAAATCGGCACAAATCTCTAATCACGATTCATGGATTTTCCGATGCGCTTCTCTTTGCGACGGCTCTTTCTCGCATTCGCGATATTTGCGACGCTTGCGCCGTTCGCGTCTTCGCCCGCTGCGGCGAAGACCGGCTTCGAGCCGGATCGCATCGCCCGTGCTTCCTCGCTCAAAGAGGGCTACGGCGCGCTTGTCATCTCGGTGCGCAGCGAGCTCTTCTTGTTGGCTGAGCTCGATGTGTTCTTTGTTCGCGAAGGCGGCGATCTTGCGAATGACGCCGATGTGTTTCGGGTCTCGCGCTCGCAATCGGCCTTTGCGATGGGCAACAGCACAGCCAAGCATGCGCCGCGCTATCTTCAACTCCCCGCCGGTCGCTATCGGCTCGCGGGGCATGGTTCGAAATGTCCCAAGGTTCCTGCCCCTGATGAGCGCTGCCTGGCCGATGTAAAATTTGCCGGGATCGGTGAGACTGTCTCGTTCCCAAGCCGGGGCTATGGTGACGACGCGCCCGTGATTGAGGTGGTGGCCGGGCGCGTGACATATGGCGGGGATTTTGCGTTGACCGCGCGAAACACGATCGAATGGTCGGCTTTGCCGCCCAAGCATCGCGGAAAGGCGGAGCGCAGGTTCAAATCGCTTGCGGCGGGTCCGCCCCCTGAAGTCGCGGAGAATTACCGGCTCAAGTTTCCCTTGCGTGCGCGCTCCATGTCGGATGATCGCGGGCGGCGCTATTAGGCCTTTTTGAGGCCGAGCTCGTCGGCGAGCCAATCCCACAAGGCGTTGATTTCGCTCGCGGCTTTTCCGTCCGGTTCAACCTCGGTCGCGGTCTCGCCCTTAGCGCTGGAGCGGTGGAAGGCGGCGCGGTCGCCCAATTCCACGGGGCAGATTTCGAGGCCCATTTCGCGCGCGGCTTCACGGGCGCTTTCCGCCAATACGGTCGCGCCAGCGGGCACAGCGTTGAGCACGACATAGGCAGGCTTCTTGGCAAAGCTCACCAGGTCTGCAATCGGTTCGAGCGCGGCAAGATCGAAGGCGCGCGGTTTGGTGGGTATGAGCACGATATCGGCCCGTTTGATCGCCTCGCGCGCGGCAGCGTCAGCATGCGGCGCCGAGTCGATGACGACGAAATCAACCCCGTTGTTCTTGGCGCTGACGATGGTGCGGGTGAGCCGAGCGGGCGGGGCGGTGACGACCACGGGCAGGAAATCGCCGCGCCAATCGGACCAGGCGGCAGCGGTTGCTTGCGGATCAGTATCGACCACCGCGCTCTCATAGCCAGCGCCCGCCGCGCGTGTCGCAATGTGAACGGCAAGCGTGGTCTTGCCCGAGCCGCCCTTTTGGCTGGTTATGGCGATGGTCGGCATGGATGTTCCTTCCGCGTGCAGGGCCTCTCTTGGCAGGCCTGCTAGCTGCTTGATTGAACGTCTTCGGCCTCTTGCTGGGCAAAGTATTCGCGCAAGCGGCCAACGAGGTCGTTAATCGCCGCGGGCATAGTGGCTTGGATTTCATCC
>JBCBOW010000231.1:0-4086 GCA_039821045.1 Pseudomonadota bacterium | reverse complement strand
TCAGGTCCCCTTCAAGGGCCCTGCCGCAGACGTCGTGCACCAGCTGGTCGGCGGGATCAAAGCGGCGATGGGCTACACCGGCTCTGCAACAATCGAAGATCTGCGCGAGCGCGCCAAATTCGTGCGGATCACCAATGCGGGCCTTTCAGAAAGCCATGTCCACGATGTCGCGATCACGCGCGAGGCGCCCATCGCCGCTTTGATCCCGCCGACCAGCTGGTGCACGACGTCTGCGGCAGGGCCCTTGAAGGGGACCTGACCCTCGATGCCTTCGGGCACGAGCTTTTGAGCGGAGATGTCCTGCTGGAAATAGCGATCCGCCGAGCCGCGCGCCATCGCGCCGACGCTGCCCATGCCGCGATAAGACTTGTACGAGCGCCCCTGATAGAGGAACACCTCGCCCGGGCTCTCCGCCGTGCCAGCGAGCATCGAGCCGACCATCACGCATGATGCGCCGGCTGCGAGCGCCTTGGCTGCATCGCCGCTGGTGCGAAGGCCGCCATCCGCGATCACAGGCACGCCCGATTTGGCCGCTTCGGCTGCGCTTTCCATCACCGCGGTCAATTGCGGGACGCCCACGCCTGCGACGACGCGCGTTGTGCAGATCGAGCCCGGCCCGATCCCGACCTTAACCGCATCCGCGCCCGCATCGACCAGCGCGCGCGTGGCCTCAGCGGTGGCGACATTGCCCGCGATCACCTGAACCGAGTTGGACAGCGCTTTCACCCGTTCGACCGCGCGGCTCACATCCTGATTGTGCCCGTGAGCGGTGTCGATGATTACCACGTCGACCTCAGCATCGATCAGCGCTTCGGTGCGCTCAAAGCCTTTGTCGCCCACGGTGGTCGCCGCCGCGACCCGCAAGCGCCCGGCGCTATCTTTGGTGGCATCAGGATAAGTGACGGCCTTTTCGATATCCTTGACCGTTATGAGGCCAATGCACTTATAATCCTCATCCACCACCAGCAGCTTCTCGATCCGGCGCGCATGGAGCAAGCGGCGCGCTTCCTCCTGGCTGGTGCCCAGCGAAACGGTGGCGAGATTGTCAGTCGTCATCAATTCGCGCACAGGCTGCGCGGGGTTTTCTGCAAAGCGCACGTCGCGGTTGGTGAGAATGCCGACCAGCTTGCCATCAGGCGCGGTCACCGGGATGCCGCTGATCCTGTGCTGCTGCATCAACGCTTGCGCTTCGCCCAGCACGGCATCAGGGCCAATCGTGATCGGGTTGACCACCATGCCGCTTTCAAACCGCTTGACCGCGCGAACCGCGGCGCACTGATCGTCCACATCCAGATTGCGATGCAGCACGCCGATCCCGCCCAGCTGCGCCATCGCGATCGCCATGTCCGCTTCGGTCACCGTGTCCATTGCCGCCGAAAGGATGGGGATGTTAAGCCCGATTGCGCGGGTTAGCTGCGTCTCGGTGTCCGCCATGCTGGGCAACACCGCGCTCTCTGCCGGGCGCAGCAGGACATCATCAAAAGTCAGGCCAAGAGGGATGTCCATGTGCACGCGCTTTCTTGTCGAATGGGAATCGGGTGCGCCGCCATGTAGGAAAGCTGGGGGCTTAGCGCTAGGGGAGCCGTGCGATCGTGCACAATCGCGCCTGCTCGCCGCAGCAGTGGCTCACGCGGTTGTCCAGCCCCCATCGATGCTCCAGTTCGCGCCGGTCACATTGCCAGCCTCCTCGCGGCACAGGAACACTGCCATCGCGCCGATCTCATGGGGCTGGACGAAGCGCTTGGTCGGCGTTGTGGCGAGGAGGACATCGTTGATCACTTCCTCGCGCGTCATCCCGCGCGCCTTCATCGTGTCAGGGATCTGGTTTTCAATCAGCGGGGTCCAGACATACCCCGGGCTAATGCAATTGGCGGTGATCCCGTCTTTGGCAACTTCGAGCGCGACCGTCTTGGTGAAGCCGGCAATTGCATGCTTTGAGGCGTTGTAAGCGCTCTTGAACGGAGAGGCGACGAGCGAATGGGCCGAAGCGGTGTTGATGATCCGCCCCCAGCCCTTCTCCTTCATCGCAGGCACCGCCAGGCGCGTTGTGTGGAACACAGCGTTGAGATTCAGCGCGATTACCGCGTTCCATTTCTCAACCGGGAATTCCTCCACCGGCGCGACATATTGCATCCCTGCATTGTTTACGAGAATGTCTATGGGGCCGATTGCGGCCATCATCGCTTCGATCGCCGCCGGGTCCATCAGATTGGCGCCGTTGAACTCAGCGCCAAGCTCTTCGCGGATTGCTTCGATCTCATCCGGATCGCCCAAACCATTGAGCACCACATCCGCGCCCTCTTCGCGCAAGGCGCGTGCGATCGCCAGTCCGATGCCAGACGTAGACCCCGTCACCAAAGCGCGTTTTCCTTTGAGCAATTCACTCTTGAGCATCCCGGCCAACTCCTTCACTTGAGGCGTGTGCTGCGATCTCTTCGCTAGGCGGCGCTGGCCTGTCCAGCAAATAGCGAAAGGTCGATACTATAGGGGTCTGGGACAGTGCGGCTTAACCCGTTTGACACATCAAGGATAAAGGTCCGCTCCAGCGATGGCAGCGGCGGGCGCGGGGTAAGGCGCGCGGGCGGCGTCGGCTGCGGCACGATCATCATCGCCATTATCGCAGCGCTCGTCTTCGGGATTGATCCCGCGCAAACGATCGGCGTTTTGGGCGGGGTTCAAGCGCCGACGCAACAAAGCGCTCCGGGCGGCGATCTCACCGAAGAGCAGGTCTGCACCATGGGCCCTTATGCGCAAGAAGCCTGCGAAGCGCTCACCAGTCTCAACGCCACATGGGAACCGCAATTCCGCAAAGCTGGCATCCGCTTTGAAGAGCCCTTTCTCGATCTTTTCCGCAATGGCCGCGTCACCACGCAGGGCTGCGGCAGCGCGACGTCCGCAGTCGGACCGTTTTATTGCCCGGCGGATTACGGGATTTACATCGACACCGGCTTTTTCGATCAGCTCGCGCAGATGAGCGGGACGCGCGGCGATTTCGCCCGGCTCTATGTGATGGCGCACGAATACGGGCACCATGTGCAAAACCTCACCGGGCTCGCCGATCAGGTCCGGTCGCTGCAACAGCGCAATCCGAGCCAAGCCAATCTCCTCAATGTCCGGATGGAATTGCAAGCCGATTGCTATGCCGGCGTGTGGGCCGGATTGAACGCCAATCTCATCGAGCCCGGCGATATTGAGGAAGGCCTGATGGCCGCCAGCGCTGTCGGCGATGACACGATCAGCCGCCGATCAGGCCAGAGGATCAACCCTGAAAGTTTCACCCATGGCACCAGCCAGCAGCGCCGCGAGGCGCTCAAACGCGGATTGGAGAGCGGCGATGTCAATGCCTGCAATGTCTATTTCGAATAGCGCCAAAAGCCTCGCACTCGCGCTGGCTCTCAGCGCCATGGTCGCGCAGGCACCCGCGCTTGCACAGGAAGCGATGAATGAGGAGCCCAACGCCAAAGACGTCGCGCGCACGCCGCTTACCGATCTCAACATCGGCACCGATGAGATTCCCCAAGTCCTGCTGACAGCAGAAGCCGATCCCTATTCGATTGAGGGGCTTGAGACCTGCAACGATATCGTTGCGCAGATTGCCCCGATTGATCAGATTCTGGGGCCTGATTACGATATCGCGGAAGACAAGGGCGATGGCCTGAGCAAGGGAAAGGCCGCGCAAAGCGTGGTCGGCTCGTTCATTCCTTTCCGCGGCGTGGTGCGCGAAGTTTCTGGCGCTGCGGGCGATGACCGAGGACTGGGCGGAGGAGACGCAGTCGGTGTCGACGGCGAGCAGCGTGGACGAGCGGTCTCGGCGGCGCGCGCGCGTGGACGACGACGACGACGACACGCCACGACGGGCACGGCGCGAGGAACGGAAGGAAGAGGACGCGCCGGAGCACAACAGGCCTTCGCCGCTTCCGGACGGCGCCAGGAAGAAGACGCGGCAGGGCAAGAAGAAGAAGGACCCGAGCGTGGTGCCGGCGGCCAAGGCGTACTTCCTGCACGACGACCGGGACGCCGACCCTCAAGAGGCGCCGCCGGCGGCGAAGAAGAAGCGGAAGAAGAAGAAGAAGAAGAAGGACCCCG
>JBCBOW010000230.1:0-4088 GCA_039821045.1 Pseudomonadota bacterium | reverse complement strand
AAATGCTAAAAATCAACGCAAAGGGTCAAGCGCCAGCGGCACGTCCACAGCGCCCATGTTGCGCGCGCGGTTCATATGCTCAAGGCGTGCGAACACGTCGACGCCCACTTGCCGGTAGAGATCGAGGATATCCACGAGCACCCAGTTTTCGCGGATGAGGCCGTCTTCCATTCGCCAGAAATCCAGACTGCGGAGCAAGACCTCCCGGCCAGCTGGTGCAATCCCCATCCACCCATCATCGCTCAATGTAAGACGCATATTGGGCCAACCCGTCTCGCAGACATAGTTACCCTGTGCGAACCAGGCGCTCGTCAGGTCACCCATACTATCGAGCTTGCGGTCTGGCATCGCCTGAAGAAACGGGATTTGGTGCCAATTGCGAAAACCAGCGATCCCGCGCGCTGATCCGATGCCGCAGGGGCCATACCAGTTAAAACGTGGATGCCAGTATTTATCGAGCTGCATCACAGCCGGGTCCGGGTCCGCCGGATGGCGACACAAGTCTTCCAGCATTGCAATGACATGCGTCATCGTTGCTGAGCCATCGCCTTCGATGCGCAGCCCGTCTTGGGTCATCGGCGCGGGTGTTGCGAGATAAGCTCCGTACTGCGGCGCCATTGGCCACACACCGGCTTGCATCATAATCTCGGGGATGTCCCAGATGGCGTGCATCTCGATGATACGCCCCGCTTCAAGGCGGTAGAACTCGTGATAGCGCATATGGACCAGATGTCCCGTCGGTCTGATCCCGAGCCAAGGGCCACGCATCGTGCCCATGTAATTGCCCATCGCTCCCAGCCACAGTTCGCCTTCCGGGGTTGCCCCAGCGATGACGATCATATCGCGGCGTTCCAAATCCGGCACTGCTGCCAAGAGCGGCGCGTAAACCTCGCTCATCAACGCGTCTGGCCCGCAAATCGTCCCAAACGGATGACACAGCTTTAGCTCGGCTGAGGAGTCCATCAGGGTCTCCAGCGCAAACGAGACCCCCTCATAGGTGAACGTCGCTGCCGCTTTTGCAAATGGCGCGTAAGCCGATCTGATCGCATCCGGGCTCATAAAAGGGTTCCTTGGGCGCTTACTCAACAGGCTCGCGCGGCGCCGCTGCGCCCGCATATGGAACATTGCGCCCACCGTACCGCCTCACGCGGACATTGGCTTGCTCGCCATGGCCAGCAAAACCTTCAAGCGCGCAAAGTCGGCTGCAATATTCGCCCATCTGCGTGGTCGCTTCGTCAGTGAGGACGCGCTGATATGTGCAGGTCTTGAGGAATTTGCCGACCCACAACCCACCAGTGTAGCGAGCCGCTTTCTTGGTGGGGAGCGTGTGGTTCGTGCCGATCACCTTGTCGCCATAAGCAACATTAGTGCGCGGCCCGATGAACAAAGCGCCATAATTGACCATGTTCTCCAGGAAGAAGTCGTCGTCGCTGGTCATCACCTGAACGTGCTCGTTGGCGTATTCATTCGCCACTTCGAGCATTTCCTGATGATCGGAGCATACGATAACCTCGCCATAAGTGTCCCACGCCTGGCGAGCGATATCACGGGTGGGAAGGATCTCAAGCAACCGCTCAACCTCGGCCATCGTGTCACGAGCAAGCTTCTCTGAATGGGTGATGAGGATGGCGGGGCTGTCCGGACCATGCTCTGCCTGACCCAAAAGATCGGTTGCGCAGATCTCGCCATCGACCGTTTCGTCAGCGATCACCATCGTCTCTGTCGGGCCGGCGAACAGGTCGATCCCGACGCGGCCAAACAGTTGGCGCTTGGCTTCGGCGACAAACGCATTGCCCGGGCCCACAAGCATATCGACCGGCGCAATCGAGCCCGTGCCGATTGCCATAGCGCCCACCGCCTGGACACCGCCGAGCGCATAGATTTCGTCAGCGCCAGCCATAGCCTGCGCTGCAACAATCGCGGGCGCGGGCTTGCCTTCGAAAGGCGGAGCGCACGTAACAACGCGCGGAACACCCGCAACCTTGGCTGTGATCACCGACATGTGGGCCGAAGCAAGCAGCGGATACTTGCCGCCCGGCACATAGCAACCCGCCGCGCTGACGGGGATGTTCTTATGTCCAAGGATGACGCCCGGATGCGTCTCAACCTCGATATCAAGCAAAGCCTTGCGCTGCTCGGCGGCGAAATTGCGGACCTGTTTCTGCGCAAATTCAATGTCATGGATCGCTTGCGCATCCAAGCTGTCAATGCACTGGTCGATCTCGGCTTGCGTCAGGCGGTAATCCTCGCGGTCCCACTTGTCGAACTTGACCGAAAGCTCGCGCACTGCGGCATCGCCGCGCGCTTCGATGTCTTCAAGGATCCCCTCGACCGTCTCCCGGACTTTGCGCGCAGCCTCTTTGCGCACTTCAACATCCAACGCTTCTTTCAGCCAGACAGCCATTGCCGCTTCTCTCCCAAAGGTCTGATTTTCAATCTGGCACCCGTCCAAATCGGAGCTTGGATACTGGGACCGTTCGCGAGCAATACCGCATTATTGCATTCGAATGCAAAAGCTTTGTGCGGCGTCTGCGCTGAAGACGGCTAAAGCAGCCGCGATTGACTGTAGACACTGGGGGTGCGCTGGATATTCAGCCAGCGACATAGGCATGGCCAAACCCGAAAGGATCAATCAGCGATGGATGAGGAAATCCGGCCTGCGTTTTCCAAAGCGATGCCAGAGAGGGAGTTTGTCCGCTGGTATTGGTCAAAAGAAGACCTCGAAGCTGCCTGCAGTTCGCTCGACATTTCTCGAACCGGGAGCAAGGAAGAGCTGCGAGAACGGGTCGCGGGCAATCTTGGAGGACGGCCCACCACCCCAGTCAAGCCCATCTCGAAGGCGAAATCCTCGGTGAACTGGGCCAAAGATGAATTGTCTCGTGAAACCATCATCACAAAGGACATTTCGTTCGGCCCTAATGTGCGAGGCTTCTTCAAAGCGGAGATTGGCTCGCGGTTCGTTTGCCATAGCGAATTCATGGATTGGGTGCGCAGCAATGCTGGTGCCTGCTTGAGCGATGCTGTTGAAGCCTGGCACCAAATGCAAAGCCGCAAGGATAATCCGCAGCTTCGCCGCCCGATTGCCAAGCACAACAACTACCTGCAATATCTGCAGGATTTTCGACAAGCGAACCCCGCGATGTCTTTTGACGAGGCCAAGCGGTGCTGGATCCAGAAGAAACTGAGACCTGCGCAAGACGGCTATGTCATCTTTGAAGAACGGGATTTGCGCTTCGTAGGTGGCAAAAAGGGCGGCTGATGCCGAGCGCAGCCTCTAAGCGGCGATGCCGCTGATCGGTGATCCGGTGCGACCTGGGAAGAGCTTGGCCAACGCCCGATTGGGATCGAGGCCCATATGCTCGCTCAGCGCACCTGTAACAACGTGCTCAAGCGCGATCGTCGGGCGCAGATCGCGCCCTTCATAAAGGTCGCTCGCACCAAGGCCCGGCCAGTCAGCGATCACCCGGCCTCCCCGGATGCTTCCCCCCAGCACCAAGGCAGCCGAGGCGGTCCCATGGTCAGTGCCGTTTGTGCCATTAAAGCGGACTGTTCGGCCAAACTCGGTGATCACCAGGACCATCGTGCTGGCCCAGGCATCGCCCATGGCTTCGCGATAGGCGCCGAGCATGGCATCCAACTGCCGGGCATTTCTCCGGAAGGCACCTTGCTGATTGGCGTGGCTATCCCATCCGCCCGATTCAACCATGGCGATGCGAGCGCCATCAGGCCCGCGCATGAGCGAAGCGGCAAGTTCACCCGTTGCGCGCGCATCGCGCAGGTTCTTAAGGCCATCATCGCTGGCCATGGCCTGTGTCTGGAGCGCACGGTCCCACAAACCTGATAGCTGATCATCACCCTGATAGAGCATGCCCACCCGAGCCAAAAAGTCCTCGCTCGCTTCGGGCAAGGCGCTGGGAGCATAGCTTGAAGCAGGCGCAGCACCGCGCAAAGCAAGCGGCATCGTAGGCGCAAGAGCAAGCGCACGCGGCGGCGTTGTGCGCGTTTCCTCAGCCATCAGCGCCACGAGCCGATTGAGCCATCCGTCGGACTTAGCATAGGGCTCGAAACCGGTGCGAGCGAGCCCTATG
>JBCBOW010000229.1:0-4092 GCA_039821045.1 Pseudomonadota bacterium | reverse complement strand
CTGAAGCGCAAGCGCGCGAGGACCATGTGACGGGGACGCCGACCTTCGTTCTTAACGGCAACAGGGTCGATGCGAACCAGTGGCCCGGGCTCGAACCCATCCTCCAGCGCGCGGGCGCGCGGTAAACAGACGGGGTAAGCAAGCCACGCCTATGCAGATCAGCAAGCTCAAGCTCAGCGGTTTCAAGAGCTTCGTTGAACCTGCCGAATTGCGGATTGAGCCGGGCCTAACCGGCGTTGTCGGACCTAATGGCTGCGGCAAATCCAATCTCCTGGAAGCGATCCGTTGGGTGATGGGCGAGACCTCAGCGAAATCGATGCGCTCAGGCGGCATGGAAGATGTCATCTTTGCCGGCACCTCGACACGTCCTGAGCGCGCCTTTGCCGAAGTTGTGCTTCACGCTGCTGATGATGCTGGCGAGGAACTGGTTGTCACCCGCCGGATTGAGCGCGGCGCGGGCTCGGCCTACCGCGTGAACGGTCAAGATGTGCGCGCTAAGGATGTTGCGCTCACTTTCGCTGATGCGGCTACAGGTGCCCATTCGCCCGCTTTGGTGAGCCAGGGGAAGATTGCTCAAGTCATCGCTGCGAAACCAGCGGAGCGACGGCAAATGCTGGAAGAAGCTGCAGGTATCGCGGGCTTGCATGTCCGTCGTAAAGACGCAGAGAGCAAACTGCGCTCGACCGAGAACAATCTCGCGCGGCTTGAAGACCTGATGGCGGGGCTCGATACGCAGATCGCATCGCTGCGGCGCCAAGCGAGACAGGCTGAGCGCTACACCAAGCTAACAGAGCAGATTCAAACCGCCGAAGCGCGCCTCATTTTTGCCCGCTGGCGTGATGCAGCGCACGCCGCCAAAGAAGCGCGCGCGGCAGCTGAAGGTGCAGAAGCGCGGGTTGAGGCCGCACAGCAAGCCGCGATAGAAGCTCAGCAAGCGCAATCTGCCATCGCGCAGGAATACGCCAAAGCGCGCGAAGCGCTTTCCGATCGGCGCGATGATGCCAGCGCGCATGGTCACCGGATGGCCGCGCTGTCTGAAAAGCTCGAGGCAGCCGAAGCGCGATTGGTAGATCTTGATCGCCAGCGCGCTCGGCTCGAAGAAGACCAAAGCGCCGCCGACAAATTGACCCGCGATGCTGTGGAAGCGCTGGCCAAACTCGAAACCGATTTGGCCGCCAGCCGCCAGACACTTGCAGAAGCCGATGCGGTCCGACCCGCGATTGCGGCGCGCAGTGAAAACGCGGAGCGCGCCAGCCGGGCGGCCGAACTCGCGCTTGCCAAGGCGACTGCGGATCAGGCCGGGGTCGAAGCGGAATGGCGCGTGGCTGAAGCCGCGATTGAGCAAATTCAAAACCGGCTCGATCGGCTCAAGCGCGAAGGGGAGCGCATGGCGCAGACGCGGGCCGAGCTTGAGAACTCGGACGACGCTGAAGCGAGGGTCTTGGCCGCGCGCGAGGCAGCGGATGAGGCCGCGAGCGATGTCGCCGCGCTGCGCGCAAAACTTGAAGCAGAGCAAGCGCGCAAGGCTGAGCTTCAAACTGAGTGCGACGAAGCCGCCGCCACGCTCGCCACCGCGCGCGCGGAGATTGCCGGGATTGAGCGCGAATATTCAGCGCTGGTGCGAGACAGGGACGCCCGTGCGAAGCGCGCCAAAAACCGCGAAAGCACCACACTTGCGATTGATGGCATGCGAGCGGCGCCTGGCTATGAGCGTGCGCTCGCCGCGGCGCTGGGCCGGGATGCCAAGTCTCCAATCGGGGCTCCACCAGAGCCCATTGATGGACGGTTTTGGACGGGCGAGACCGCGCCTGAGCCGGTTGCTGACAGCCTGCTTCATCACCTTGGCGAATGCCCGGAAGAATTGCGCGCGAGGCTCGCCCTTGTTCACGTTGCCAAAGAGGACGACGGGCGCACTCTCAATCCTGGTGAGTGGCTCGTCACGCAAGCTGGTCACTTGCGGCGGTGGGACGGTTTCATTGCCCGCGGGGAAGGCTCAGCCGAGGCGGCGCGCCTGGAAGCGGCGAACCGACTTGCCGAGCTCGAAGCGGTGGTGCCGACACTGCGAGAGGCCGTCGATGAGGCGGTCGCAAATGAGGCGCAGGCTCAAGCTGAATTGACTTCGCTGCGCACAAACCTCGTTGCGCAAGAGCGCTCTCTTGCCAATGCGGTTGATGCGGAGCGCCAAGCTTTGCGCCAATTGGACGGCGCGGAGTCTGCAAAAGAGCGCATCGCGACACGGCTTGAAGAATTGCACGCGGCCTCCTTGGACGTGACCGAGCAAACTGATGCGGCAAGAACAGAGCTGACGGCCGCTGAGCAAAGACGCGATGCTCTGCCTTCGCCTGACGCTGGGCGTTCAGCGCTGGAAGCGGCTAAGACCAAGCATGAGGCGGCGCGCGCAGCGGTTCAAGCCGGCCTTGCCGAGCTCGCGGCTCATGATCAGACACTCGCTGTCGCGCGCGAGCGGCTGGCCGCGCAACAGGCCGACCATGCCAATTGGAAAGCGCGCTCTTCAGAAGCTGCGCAGCGCGTTGCGCAATCGGGCAGCAGGCTTGAGGAAATCGAAGAAGAGCGCGCTGTGTTCGCAGCCAAGCCCGCCGCACTCCAAGCCGAGATTGACGCAGGCGATGAAATCCGCGCCCGCTTAACCGCCGAATTGCAGCAAGCTGAAACAGCGCTTGGCGCATGCGAGGTGCGTGTTCGAGAAGCGGATGCAGCGCTTGCTGCCGCTAACGAAGCACTTGCTGTCGCGCGTGAGGGCCGCGCATCGCTTGCCGCGAGATCAGAGAGCCAGGAGGCTCGGCGCCAAGAAATGGCGAGGATTTCAGGCGAGCGTTTCCAGTGCCCGCCGCCGCTCCTGCCCGAACGCTTTTCGTTCGACGAAGCAGAGATCAGCCACGCTCAGGCAGCATCGGAGGAAATGGACCGTCTCACCGCCAGCCGAGAGCGCATCGGTCCGGTCAATCTTGTAGCGGCAGAAGAACTTGCCCGGATTGAAGAAGAACACAGAACCAATGCGAACGAACAGGCCGAGCTTACCGAAGCGGTCGCGCGCTTGAGAGGATCAATCGGCAATCTCAACCGTGAGGGCCGCGAGCGGCTACGCGCGGCCTTTGAAGAAGTCGATGGGCATTTTCGGGTGCTGTTCGCGAGGCTCTTTGACGGAGGACAAGCGCATCTCGCGCTGATTGATAGCGATGATCCCCTTGAAGCCGGTCTCGAGATCTTCGCTCAGCCGCCCGGTAAGCGGCTGCAATCGCTCTCGCTCCTCTCGGGCGGCGAACAGGCACTGACAGCCACGGCCTTGATCTTTGCGCTGTTCCTTACCAACCCCGCCCCGATTTGCGTGCTCGATGAGGTCGACGCCCCGCTTGATGATGCCAATGTCGAGCGTTTCTGTGATCTGCTCGATTCGATGATCCGCACGACCAAGACGCGCTACCTGATCGTGACGCACAACGCGGTGACCATGAGCCGGATGCACCGGCTGTTTGGTGTCACCATGGCGGAAAAGGGTGTCTCGCGCCTTGTCAGCGTGGATCTTGGGGAAGCAGAGCTGATGGCGGCCGAATAGGCGTCAGCTTCGCTCGCTTACAAGTCGATCGAGTCAGCCAGACGCTTGCGGATGCCTCGAAGCTGGCTCAGCACTTCCTCACGGTCAAAGGTTTGCGCACCGCTTTGCAATCCGGGGGCCGATCCATGCTCGGGCGTCGCCTCACCCGCTCTTCTCTCGCCGCTGCGCCGCTGAGCTCTGCGCCGATCCCCGCTGGCTTTATGATTGGCCCGCAAGACAGCATCGGCTCCGCGCAAAGTGTAGCCTTCAGCGTTCACCAGTCGGTCGATCTCTTCGACCAGTGCAACGTCCTCAACGCGGTAATACCGCCGACCGCCGCTGCGTTTGAGGGGGTTCAACAGTGAGAATTGCTGCTCCCAATACCGCAAGACGTGTGGCTTGATCCCAAGCCCATCGCTCACCTCGCCTATCGTGCGCAAGGCGGCTTCATCTTTGCCATCGTCAAACTCAGCCATGGATCGTCTTGGTTTGTCTCAGAAGGCTCACTCGCCCTGCGCAATTCGCTCTTTGAGGAGTTG
>JBCBOW010000228.1:0-4099 GCA_039821045.1 Pseudomonadota bacterium | reverse complement strand
CTTGATGGCCGCCGCGATCCTCGCTTTGCAAGATGAAGCGCTCTCGCAGCGCTTGCAGGACTGGCGCGCGGCGCGCTCTGCAGCGGTGGGCGAGGTGCCTCAAGATTGAGCGGTAGCGCTGCCCCCCTCCCTCCCGGCTCGACCATCGGTATTCTTGGCGGGGGTCAGCTTGGCCGCATGATGGCGCTTGCCGCCGCGCAGCTTGGCTACCGCGCGATCGGATACGCGCCGCCCGGAGACAATGTCGCGCGCGATCTGTGCTCCGGCTTCTTCGAGAACCAGTGGAGCGACCCCGATGCAATCAGCGCCTTTACCAAAGAGTGCGACATCATCACCTGGGAGTTTGAGAACGTGCCCTTGGAAACCGTCCGGCGCATCCCTGCTCAGCGCCTGGCTTGCGATCCGCGCGCGCTCGAAATTGCGCAGGACCGGTTGAGCGAGAAGCGCTTTGTCGAGGAATTGGGCGCGAACCCTGCACGCCATGCCCGGGTGGAAAGCGATGAGGATTTTGCCCGCGCCCTCGAACGCGTTGGTACGCCCGGAATCCTGAAGACAGCGCGCGATGGCTATGACGGCAAAGGCCAATGGCGCATCGCCTCGGCGCATGATGCCCAGGGCGTGCGCTTTCCGGGCCAGACATGCATTTACGAAGCGATGGTCGCGTTCGAAGCGGAGTTCTCCGTCATCCTCGTGCGCTCTCGCAGCGGCGATATCCGCTTCTGGGATTCAAGCGCGAACCATCATGAAGGCGGCATGCTAGCCTCGTCTGTCCTGCCAGCCGGAGCGTTGATCGAAAACCAGGTGGAAGAGGCGCGCGCCATCGCTGCCAAAACCGCCCAAGCGCTCGGATATGTGGGGGTGCTCACGCTCGAATTCTTCGCCACCCGCTCCGGTGAGGGTGGTGGGCACCCAGTGTTCAACGAGATGGCCCCGCGCGTGCACAATTCAGGGCATTGGACGATCGAAGGCGCGGCCACCAGCCAGTTTGAAAATCACGTCCGCGCGATCGCCGGTTTGCCTTTGGGCGGAACACAGACGCGCTTTGCCAGCATCGATATGCGCAACATCGTCGGCGAAGACGCGCTGAGCGCGCACGAGATACTGGCCGAAGAGGGCGAACCGCATCTGCATCTCTATGGCAAGCGCGAGGCTCGTGAGGGGCGCAAGATGGGCCATGTGACGCGCGTGAGCCACGAGCGGCCATGATCGACACCAGCGATCCGCAAATCGTCTTGATCTATGCGCGCGCCTCAAATGGCGCGATTGGCAAGGACGGTGATCTGCCATGGCGGCTGCCCGCTGACCTCAAACGGTTCAAAACGCTCACCATGGGCAAGCCGATGATCATGGGCCGCAAGACGTTTGAGAGCCTGCCCGGCCTCCTGCCCGGTCGCCGCCATATCGTCCTGACGAAGCGCGATGATTGGGCCAGCGAAGGCGCGGAAGTGGTGACTTCGCCCGAAGCGGCCCTCGCAGCGGCCAAGACCAGCGGCACGAGCGAAATCGCGATCGTCGGGGGCGCGGCGATCTATGATGTCTTCCGCCCGATGGCGCACCGCATCGAAGTCACCGAGATCCACCGAGACTATCCGGGCGACACCTTCATGAAGCCGCTCGGCCCCGAATGGGAAGTCAGCGCGCGCGAAGATCACCCGGACGAAGGCACTGAAGAACAAGGGCGCCCCGCCTTTTCATTTGTCACCTACGTAAGGGCTGATAAGGGCTGAGCCGCAATGCGCTGGCTCGATCATCGTGAACCCATTCCCACGCCCCTGCGCGGCGCCGTTATCGCGCTGGGCAATTTTGATGGATTCCATCAAGGGCATCAAGCCGTCGCTGGCGAAGCGATCCAATGGGCGCATGACGAAGGCCGACCCTCGATCATCGCGACGTTTGATCCCCATCCGGTTCGATTCTTCAAACCGGAGGTGCCGCCCTTTCGGCTGACGACCCTGGAACAACGCCAGGAGCTTTACCTTACGGCAGGCGCAACCGCGATGCTGGTCTTTCATTTCGATGCAGACCTCGCAGGCACGCCTGCCGAGAGCTTTATCAGCGACATCCTGATCAAGCGGTTTGGCGCGCACGGCGTTGTAACGGGCGGGGATTTCACCTTTGGCAAAGGCGCCAAGGGCAATGTCGATCTGCTTCGCGATCATGGCGGGCCGCTCGGCCTGCACCCGCGTGTTGTCGATGTGGTCGAGGCGGAAAGCGCTGATGGCCAGGGTGTGGTCTCATCCAGCCGCATCCGTGAGGCATTGCGCGCAGGTGATCCACAGCTCGCCGCGCGGCTCCTTACCCGCCCCTTCGCGATCCGCGGTATTGTCGAGCATGGCGACAAGAACGGGCGCAAGCTCGGCTATCCGACCGCCAATCTCTCGGTGGAGAACTATTTGCGGCCCAAATATGGTGTCTATGCGGTGACCGGCCGCGTTCTTGCCACCGGCCAGGAGCTCAAAGGGGCGGCCAATATCGGCATCCGCCCGCAATTCACGCCGCCCAAGGAACTGCTCGAGCCTTACTTCTTCGATTTCTCCGGCGATCTCTACGGTCAGGAAATCGAAGTCGCGTTTCACCATTTCCTGCGCGGCGAAGCGAAGTTTGACGGGCTCGATGCGCTGATGGAGCAGATGGAGCGCGATTGCACCCGCGCCAAGGAGCTGCTGGCGTGAGGCGCATGGCGCTGTGGGGCGGCTTTGTCCTCGCCCTCGCATTCCTCGCGCTTACCATCACCAATGCGAGCTGGCTCGCGCCCTATCCCGCCGGTGCGCCCAAACAGATCGCGCATCGCGCATTAGCGCCGCAAGTGCGCGGGAGCTGGGATCAGGAATGCACCGCAACCGCGATCGAAACGCCCTATCACCGCCACATTGCCAACACGCGCGATAGCATTCTGCGTGCCGATCGCATGGGCGCCTGGCTGGTTGAGGTGGATCCGCAAGTGACCGCGGATGGCGAAGTGGTTTTGCTGACCGAGCCGACGCTCGGCTGCGCGACGGAGGGGCGCGGGCCGGTGAGCTCAGCGACCCTTGAGCGCATGCGGGAGCTTGATGCGGGCTTTGGCTATCAGCTGCTTGAGGAAACCGGCCCGGTTCACCCGTTCCGCAGCGAAGCGCTGACCATTCCAACGCTCGGCGAAATCGCCCGCGCGATCCCCCGCCAAGCGCGGCTGATGATCCATTTGAACGGGGATGCAGCGCTCGCCGATGCGGTGGCGGGCGCGCTGAAGATGGCCGAGCGCGATCCGGGCGCGAAAGGCGATGCGTTTTACGGGACCGCGCCCGCCATCGCGCGCATTCGCGAACTCTACCCGCAAGCGTGGGCGTTCACAGCGCAAGAGGCGCGCCAATGCACCGCGGATTACAAGCTCACCGGCTGGACCGGGATCGTCCCCGCATCCTGCGAGAGCGGCACCATGCTGATTGCGCTGGATGATCAGGCGCTTTTGTGGGGCTGGCCCAATCGCTTGATCGCGCGGCTGGAAAGCGTGGGCGCCAAGATCATCATGGAAGCGCCCGGCTTGCCCCCGCCCGGCCATGTCAAAGGGATCACCCTGCCCGAACAGCTCACCGAGGTTCCGAGCTCCTTCAACGGCTATGTCTGGACCGATGACGCCTTCACCACGCTGCCCGCGCTCATCCCCCGGTTCGATAATCGCACACAGGAAGAGATCGATGCGAGCCAAGCAGCGCTTGAAAGGCGGCGCAAGAGTGCAGCGCAGAGCGAATGAGGGTTTATCGCGCGGCCCCCATGTTCTAACGGGCACGCCTTATGTCTGAGAACGATCAATCCAAGCGCGATTACCGCGACACGGTCTTCCTGCCCAAGACCGACTTCCCGATGAAAGCTGGCCTTCCGCACAAAGAGCCAGGCATTGCGGCGCGCTGGGCGGACATTGGGCTCTATGAAAAGCTGCGCGAAGAGCGCCGGGGCCGCGAAAAGTTCATCCTCCACGATGGCCCGCCTTATGCCAATGGCGACATGCATATCGGGCACGCGCTCAACCATATCCTCAAAGACATGGTGTGCCGCACGCAGAACCTGATGGGCAAGGACGCGCCTTACGTGCCCGGCTGGGATTGCCACGGCCTCCCGATCG
>JBCBOW010000227.1:0-4100 GCA_039821045.1 Pseudomonadota bacterium | reverse complement strand
GGAAAGGTTTTGTATGGGTAAGAACTTTCAGAGCGTCGGCGTTACTCTTAGCCCACGCATTATAGATCAAGTGGACCGTCTTGCAGAGGCAAGGGGCGTCTCTCGGTCAGAAGCCATTCGCATCTCAGTCGATGTCGGCATTCCTCTTTTACAGCTTGGCTTAGCGCTCAACACAGAGCGCGCACTTACCATCCTTGAGCACACGCAATTGGCGTTGTCGCTTTTGGTTGAGCGGCAATATCCCGAGGACGTTAACGAGCTGATCAATCAGGCGCTCGCGAACGTGCGTGATTATCATGCGTGAGGATATTCGCTTCAGCAAGGAATCCGCCACCCTTACGCACAATTCTGCGCGCGGAAGAGTGAAGCGCAACGCGACCAATTTCACACGCGGATCGCAGCTCTTCCATCACGAAGTTTTGATGACCTGGGCTGGCATTAAAATCCCCCTAATCATCTGGGCCGCGACTGCAGCCGTGCTGCTCTGCGGGCTTAGCTATTTCACCCTTAAGAACCACGACATCCAGCTTGTCATTATGAAGTGGATTGCGACGCTCTGGAACTGGCTCGAACTCAATCCCATCAAGCCGGTCAACCTTACTCTGCCGAGCGGTCAGATTGTTCAAGGACCGATGGCCATGGTGCCTTATCATTCGGCTGTCGAAGCCGCATGGGCAAGAGTGATTCAGGTCACGGTTTCATCCATGCTGGGTGCTGCGTTTATCTGCGTGCCGCTCACGGTCTGGTTCTTCGATTTCTCGCGCCGGCGAGGCTCTGACATTCTCACTGAGCGCCATGAGCGCGGATCGATCTTGGTCGAGGACAGCCGCATCCTCGAAGACGCTCTCGTGAAGCACAACTGGGAGCAGCACAGGCAGGAGTGCGCAGCTCACGAACCGGCGCTGAACCCCGACAAAGTGCTCAAGCTGTCGGTCCTCGAGCGCGCCCGTAAAGGCCTTCACACACCGTACAGGCTTGCAGGTTTACCCATGCCTTGGAGGCTTGAACAAAGCCACGCCATGTTCATCGGCACGACAGGCTCGGGCAAGACAACAGAGTTGAAGAAGATCGTGCGCCAGGCGCGAGAGCGAGGCCATCGATGTGTCATCTTCGATCTCACCGGAAGCTTCGTCGAGAGCTTCTACAATGCAGACACAGACATCATCCTCAATCCGATGGATCGTCGCTGCGAAGCATGGTCGATCTTCAACGATTGTTCCAACTATGCCGAGTTCATGAGCGCTGCTGCGGCGCTGGTCCCCAGCGGGCATAATGCAGAGGATGATTTCTGGCAGAAAGCGGCCCGCACCCTGTTCGTCGAGATGTGCATGAAGATGGCCAAGATGGGCGTTCGAACCAATGGCGGCCTTGCCTATTTCTTGATGCAATCAGACTTGAAAACGATCAGCCGGCAGCTTGAAGGAACGCTCGCCGGGCCGCTCATGTCGCCCTCGGCTGCAAAGATGGCGGAATCGATCCGCGCAACCTTCAACGCGAACGCCAATGTGTTCCGTTTCCTACCTGAGCCGCCTAAAGGTGAGGACGGATTTTCGATCAACAAATGGATGACGCAAGACATCAAGGAAGGCTCGATTCTATTCATCACTTCGAGCCATCCCGACCTCGTTCTCAATCGCCCACTGCTCACGCTCTGGATGGACTTGGCCGTCAATGCGCTGTTCCGGGTGGGTCGCACCAGAGACCTGCGCACATGGTTTTTGATAGACGAAGTCCACGCGCTGCACCGACTTCCCGCGATTGAACACGGCTTGCAAACAGCGCGCGCCGTCGGCGGAGCTTTTGTCCTGGGCATGCACTCTTTTGGAGCGCTTAAGGACACGTACGGCGAGAACGGCGCCACGCATCTCACCTCGCTTGCGGGCACGAAGCTCATTCTGAAACTCGCTGATCATGAAACGGCCGAGCAGTGCATGCAAATCATCGGCAGACGCGAAGTGCGCCAGATGGATGAGGCTTATTCCTATGGGTACAACAACAGCCGTGATGCTTCGACGATCACGCCGCGCAAACAGATCGAAGAGCTCGTCATGGCGGAGGACATCAAGGACCTTCCAAGCCTTCATGGCTTTGTGAAGTTCCCCGATGGCTTTCCCGCTGCTCCCATCAAGCTCACATGGCGCGATTACGTGCAGGTCGCGCAAGGTTTTGATCAGGTCACCGACATGCGGGCTGCGGACTACAAGCCCACCAAGAACGAAGCTGCGGAAATGGGGGTGGATGGTCGTGAAGGAGATGGACGCGACAACAAACCCCGCAAACGCGGGGAAGCCAACATTGAACAAAGTGAAGCCGAGATCGAGGCGGAGCAAATGCGCAAGGATGTCGAGCGCAGCGTCGACACATCGATGGAAGAGGCAGAGCGCGAGATTGCGCAGAAAGCGGACGGGCGCGTCAATCCCGAGCGCACCGACAGCGAAGATGAGCAGGTCAGCCAGTACAGGTTCAAGAAGTCGGGCGAGAAGGATTACCGCGAACGCCAGAAGCAGGGCCAGCGCGATAATGAGGAGCGCTCGAGCGACCGAAAACAGCAGCCGGAGGCTCGCGATCCAAGAACGCGCGAGGACGATCAGGAAAGCGAGCTGTCAAAAGAGAACCTGCGAGGATTTGGTTCCGAGGAAAGGGATCGCGGCGACTTCGGTATCGATGATGATGACCAGGAGATGGAGCGATGAACCTCTCTCCTGTCACCTCCGAGTACTCGGCGAGTTTTCGCATCGCGATTGGCGCCAGAATGCGGTCCGCGCGCGTTGCAATCGGTCGAAACCAAGAAGAACTTGCCGCGCATCTGGGCATCGCGCGCCAGACGCTAGCCGGCTACGAGAAGGGTCACAGCGAACCGCTTGCGAGCCTTTTGAAGCGGCTGTGCAATGACTTCGAAATTGATGCTGGCTGGCTCCTCCTTGGCGATGAGACCCGCCCCATGTTTCTGCCTGAGCGGGCTGACAGGAGGGGAGCCTGATGCTTTCTGTCGCTTCGGTTTCGTCCGCTGGAGGCGCGGCCAACTACTTCTCCCGGGATGACTATTACGTGGGTGATGGTCCGGCCGAGCTCAGCGAATGGGGCGGGAAGGGCGCCGAGGTTCTGGGCCTTTCCGGTCCGGTGTCCAAAGAGGACTTTGAGAAGGTCCTCGATGGAAAGCTACCTGATGGCACGATCGTCAACGCCCATGAGAAGCGCCAGACCGGGACCGATCTCACTTTCTCGATGCCCAAATCTGCAAGCCTGATGGCGCAGCTTGGCGGCGACAGCCGGGTGCTTGAAGCACAGGCGAAGGCGGTCAAATCGGTGATGGCCTACGTTGAAAAACACTTTGCCGAGACACGCGATTATTCACGCAATCCCAAAGGAGAACCCGTCGCAACGGGCAAGCTCGTATACGCTCTCTTCCAGCACGATACGAGCCGCAAACTCGATCCGCAAAACCACACCCACGCCGTGATCGCAGCGATCACTCAGAACACTGCTGGCAAATGGCGCGCGCTTCACAATGTCGAGATCTGGAAGAACAATTCGGTGCTTGGCTCGATCTACAATGCCGCGCTGCGCACCGGCTTGGAGAAGCTCGGATATCAGAGCGTGATCACCGGCAAGCATGGCCAATTCGAAATCGAAGGCGTGCCGCGCGATTTGATCGAAGCTTTCAGTCAGCGCAGCCAGGAGATTGAAGCGAAGGCGCGCGAGTTGGGGATATCGACGCCGCAAGGGCGCGATGCGGTGGTGGTCAACACGCGCGATCCGAAATTGAATGCCGATGACAAGCAGGCGTTGCGTGCAGAATGGGAGCGCCGCTCCAAATCGCTTGGGTTCGACGCCAAGCAGATAGTGGAGCAAGCAAAAGCACGGGCTGTGGAAGCGCCCGAGCAGACGCTCGGAACGCCTGCAATGGTGCAAGGCGCGCTCAAGGCAATCCGCGAAAGCGTTGCGCTCTATACGCGTCCCGCCGATGACCTCACCACCAACGGGCTGAAGCGCACGATGCTGACCCCGACCCAGCTGCGCACCGAGATGGCGACCGCTTCGGCGGTCAGGGTGATTGGTGAGCGCGAGACGTCATGGACCAAGGGCGAACTTATCAAGAT
>JBCBOW010000226.1:0-4102 GCA_039821045.1 Pseudomonadota bacterium | reverse complement strand
GTGGGAGGAAACCGGAGAAGCGGGCGAGGAGGTCGTTCTCGAGGGCTATTATCAGGATAAGCCGATGCCCGATCCGATCGAGAGCGCGGGCAAATATGGGCATATGATGGCCTATGTGGATGAGCATTCATTCCTGCCGCGGCTGCATCGCTGGCGCTTTAACCTCACCACCGGCGAAACGCGCGAGGAGCGTTTGTCAGACCGGATTGTCGAATTTGGGATGATCAATCCCGATTACCTGATGAAAAAGAGCCGCTATGTATGGTCGACCACCACCAAGCCGGGCTGGTTCCTGTTCAACGGCTATGTCCGCCATGATACCGAGACAGGCGCGGAACAGGTCTATGAGCTGCCCGAGGGCGTCTATGCAAGCGAGAGCCCGATGGTGCCGCGCAAGCGCGCGAGCAACGAAGCGGGAGCGCGCGAGGATGATGGCTATCTCGTCACCTTCTTGATTGATGAAAACAGCGGCACCTCCCAGCTTGCTATTCTGGATGCAAGCGACATCGCCAAGGGCCCGATCGCGCGCGCCGCGCTGCCGCACAAGATTTCAAGCGGGGTACACTCGACCTGGGTCGAGCACTCCCAGCTGCGCAGCGATGCCGCCTTTCACGCTGAACGCGCGCAGAAGCGGGCCGCAGCCTGATTTAGGCTAACGGGCCACAGATTCAGGACTCTTCAGAAGCGCGCTCGGCTTCCAGCACGAGGCGTTCGGTGTCTTGGCGGAAAGAGGGCAACAGCGAACCGCCAAACAGGCGCATGACCAAGCGGCCTTTCACGCGCGAGTGATCAACCAGGCCCAAGCGATAAGAAGTGGTTGAGCTCTTCGAAAGCCCGCGCAGGCCCACCTGCCCCGTCCGGCTGACAGTAGAAACCGACTTCACGATCATCCCAAACTCGGGATGATCAACAAGCACAACATCGCCCCGCTTCACTCGCTTAACAGCGCGAAACAGGGCAAAACTTTTGTCACGCAGCAAAGGCTGCATACTGTGCCCGTAAATCCGCGTGATACAAAATCCAAACATCTTCATAAGTTAGCTTGGTTAGTTTTACTCGGCAAGGTGCGGGTTACACTTCCTCTAAAGTGTCTAAGAGTGATACGAAAGCCCCCACTATCTGCCACCGCTTTATGCCTATCCGCAGCCACCCAAGACGGTTGACGCGCGATGCCAGAGCGCGCGCCTTTTTTGTGTTCTGGTTGCAACTTTCAGCAGCCTAACGCATTTCTATCTCGTAAAGCTGACACAACAGAACATCCCAAATAGGAGCGATCACGAGATGGCATTCAATCTCATCAACCTTCCCTACAGCGACACCGCTCTAGCGCCGGCGATCTCTGCCGAGACGCTCTCTTTTCATTATGGCAAGCACCACCAGGCCTATATCGACAAGATGAATGCGGCGATCGAAGGCACAGACCACGCCGATGCCTCGATGGAAGAGATCGTTGCAGCAGCGCGCGGATCCAACGCGGGCCTGTTCAACAACGCAGCGCAAAGCTGGAACCACGCCTTTTACTGGCACTCAATGGCCGCTGAAGAGACCGCTCCTTCAGCCGAACTCAAAGCCAAGATTGAAGAAGCGTTTGGTTCGATCGATGAACTCAAGGCGCAGCTCAAGGCGCGCGGCGCTGGTCACTTCGCCAGTGGCTGGGTGTGGCTCGCCGAAAAGGACGGCGCGCTGTCGATCGAAGAAACGCATGACGGTGACACCCTGGCTGACAGCGATTTCAACCCGCTGCTCACGGTCGATGTTTGGGAACACGCCTATTATCTCGATCACCAGAACAAGCGTCCATCTTATCTCGATGCGGTGATTGACAGCAAGCTGAACTGGGCCTTTGCTAGCGAGAACCTCGCGCGCGGCTCCGCCTGGACCTATCCCAACTAAGCCGAACCTTCGGTCAGCCCGAAGCAAAAACCCCGCCGCGCGATGCACGCGCGGCGGGGTTTTTCTTGTCGCGGATGCGAAACGGCCGCGGCCTCACCCTGCGGCAGAATACAGCTCAAGCTGATGCAAGGCCTCCAAGCTGCACGGCCGGCTGATATGGTAGCCCTGGACCAGCCCCAGCCCAACCCGTCTTGCGAGCAGCAAACCGAGCTCGTCTTCCACTCCTTCCAGCAGGCACTCAACCTCCAGCGCGCGCGCAATCTCAACCATCGAACGCAGGATCTTCTCAGTGCGCGGGTTTTGAGGGTTTTGAATGAAGGCACGATCAATCTTGATCTTGTCGATCGGCAGCGAGAGCAGCATTTCGTAGTTTGAATAGCCCGTGCCAAAATCATCGATTGCAATCGGGTGCCCACGTTGTGCGAGCCGTTTGAGGTTTTGCGTGGCGCGCTCGAGGTCATTCAGCATCGCAGTCTCAGTGACTTCAAATTCAAGCAGACGCGGATCAAACGAATGCTCATCAAGCATCCGAACGATTGCATCGGTGGCTTGATTGGCATTGAGATCATTGGCTGAAAGGTTGATCGAGAGCGGAAGCTCGTGGCCTTGCGTCCGCACGATTTCGATTGCCTGCTCGATCACCGCCAGCGTGAGCTTGGTAATGAGGCCGCATTCCTCAGCCACTTCGATAAAGAGCTGGGGCATGACAGGGCCAAGCTCCGGATGCTCCCAGCGCGCCAGCGCCTCGGCCCGCACGATGCGATTGGTACGCAAGCAGAACTGGGGCTGAAAGCGCAGCCAGATGTGTTCTTTGAGCTTTGCTGAGCGCAGCCCCTGCTCGATCTTGAATCGCTGCGCAAACGCGCGCGCTTGCTCATCGTCAAATGTCACAACCCGGTTTTTGCCTGATCTCTTGGCATGCAAGAGGGCAAAGTCTGCGTTTTGAAACAGCTCGGTTTCGGATCCGGCATGCGAGATGCGGCAGCATCCAATCGAGGCCGAAATCTGAATATAGCGCCCCTCGATCGGGTAGATTTGCGCAAGGCGCGAGAGGAGGCCCTGCGCCCACTCCACAAGCTCCTCCTCGCTCATGGACGTGTTCAGGACTGCGCCAAACTCATCGCCTCCCAAGCGGCTCATGGCGCACATATCTTCGCAGTACCGGCGCGATCGAAAGCTAACCGCTTTAAGCACCTCATCGCCCATCACATGGCCATATGTATCGTTGACATGCTTAAAGCCGTCCAGATCCATCAGGATGACCCAGCCCTCAGCCTCGCTAGCCACTTGCTGTTCGAGCACATCGAAGAATGCGCGCCGATTGGGCAGGCCAGTAAGGCTGTCTGACATCGCGTTCTTCTTCATCAGCCGGGCAGAGGTCTGCGCCTCGCTCATGCGCTTTTCAGCCTTCGTCCGAGCGATCTGGGCGGCTTCTTCAGCTTCTGCGATCGAGATGATTATCCCGCGCAGATAATAAGACAGAGCGCTCGATGCGATCGCAGCCCCCAGCGCAAGGAATGCGTACATCACACCGCGCTGTGTGTCATGAATCGAGATTTCAAAGGCAAGCGCGATCATGGCCACCGCGCTGGCGATGACAGCTTGCCATTGGCTAAGGCTGGTGAAGGCGAAGATCATCGCGATGATCAGGAAATAGACCAGCTTATCTTCGTTGAAATCGATCGTTAGCCCGGCGATCGTATTGAACAACACAACGCCATGGACAACGCTGGTCACCATAATCAGCTGTCGGATTGAGCCGGGCTTTCGGCAGTGCAGGGTCATGGCGCCCAGCAACAGGCTGGAGGGCGCGACTGCAAAGAAATACGGGACCGAAAGGTCACCGAGCAAGTGGAAGAAGTGGGCGATTGTCAGGGCAAGGTAATAGACGAAGCTCACGACAAGATAGCCACGGATCAGCGGCCAATAGGTCTGGGTGACCGCGCGCTCCCTCGCCGTCAATGTCGCAGTGGTTTGCACCCTTTTGCTCCAGCCTTCGCCTTGAACACAAACGCAGGCGGCCGATTTCGCCCCCGATTGTGAGTTCGTGAGCGCTGCAGCTTAGGGCAAAGTGATAAACTCAGGCGCGAGCGCGCGGCCCGTGGTTCGCCGTGGGTCTCTGCCAAGAATGCTTTAAACCTTTGGCAGCGATGGCGCAGCGCCATTCACGAGCTGGCGCGAACGCCCGCCCACTCGACGATTTTGACGC